>JBBSRE010000300.1:0-4106 GCA_038243365.1 Burkholderiales bacterium
ACAAAGCGTTCATGTCCTCAATGTAGGACCGAAGTTTGCCGAATCCAAGTATTTTTGCTGCTTTGCAGAAATTTAAGTATTTCCCCTTACAACGCGCTATGAATCAAGAGCGCCGGTAACCACCCAACAAAGCCACTGAACCTCGTCAGACTGGCACTGCTGTGGTGGCTTTGACGCGGTCCAGCACAAAGCTTGTCTTGCAGTCTTGCACGCTGGGGTGCTTGAGCAAGGTGTCCATGATGAAGTGGCTGTAATGCGCCATATCCGCCACTACCACTCGCAGCAGGTAGTCCATTTCGCCGGTGAGAGAGGCGCATTCGACCACCTCCGGCCAAGTTTGTACCGCTGCCCGAAACAGGTCCATCGGGTTTCGCTTGTGGTTTTCGGTGGCTTTTTCCAGCCTCACATTGAGATAGGCCGTGAGCCCCAGCCCCACTGACTCTGGCTTGACCAAGGCCACATAACGGTCGATGACACCGCTCTCTTCCAAGCGCTTGACGCGCCGCAACACAGCGCTGGGAGAGAGGCCCACCTGCTCGCCTATCAACTCATAGGTTTCGCGGCCATTGGCCTGGAGACTGCGCAGAATGGCGCGGTCCAGCTTATCGAGGTCGTTCCTAACGTGCATAGGGGCGAGTCTAGGGGGCCAACGGGGGGCATGCAGTTTGCAGTTTGCAGTTTGCGGTTTGCGGTTTGCGGTTTGCGGGTAAATCCGAATGTGCGGCGTGGCAGAGCGCCAGAAGAATATCCCCGAAAGAAACGCACGATCGTTCTTTTTTATAACAACCGGAGACTTCCAATGCCACGTTTTGTTGCTCGTCTGCTCAAGCATTGTTTTCTTGCTTTCGTCCTGATGGGCGCAGCAGGAGCGCCGCTCAGCCATGCCCAGGGAAACTACGCCGAGACCCGCTACCCGATCGTGTTGGTGCACGGTCTTTTCGGTTTCGATTCACTTTTCGGGCTTGACTATTTCTACGGCATTCCGGACAACCTGCGCCGCAGCGGCGCCACGGTGTTCGTGGCGCAGGTGTCCGCGGCCAACAGCACCGAGGTACGCGGTGAGCAACTGCTGCGCCAAGTGCGTGACATTCTGGCCGTCACCGGTGCGCAAAAAGTGAATCTGATCGGCCATTCCCACGGCGGCCCGACCGCTCGGTATGTGGCCGGTGTCGCGCCTCAGCTGGTGGCCTCCGTGACCTCGGTGGGCGGCGTCAACCGAGGCTCGCGTGTGGCCGATGTGCTGCGCGGCGTCGCACCCGCAGGCAGTGTGAGCGAAGCGATCGCCAATGGCGCAGCGCGCGGACTGGTTGCCCTCATCAATATTGCCTCGGGTGGCGGCTCACTGCCGCAAATGCCCATTGCAGCGCTCGACTCGCTCACCACGGCCGGCTCCGCACGCTTCAATCAGAGTTTTAGCGCTGGCGTGCCGAGTCAGGGATGCGGCGACGGAGCAGGTACGGTATCGGGCGTGCGCTATTACTCGTGGACGGGTACCCGCACACTGACCAACGTGCTGGACTTGAGCGATGCGGCCCTGGTCGCTACCGGCCTCGTGTTTGGCGAAGCCAACGACGGCTTGGTGTCTGCCTGTTCGGCGCGCTTAGGTCGCCACCTGGGCGACTACCGCCAGAACCACCTGGACGAGGTGAACCAGGTACTAGGCCTGCGTGACTGGTTCTCGCCCGACCCTGTGACGCTGTACCGCCAGCATGCCAACCGTCTGAAAAGCGCCGGCCTGTGAGCTGGAGTGCGCGCGCAGCCGGCGCGGCTGCAGGCGCTGGCGTGTTGGTGCTCCTCGCTGTGTGGTGGTGGGCGCCGCCAGCGTTTCAGCCCGACACGCCTTTGAACTCTCCCAATGCCCGAGCAGGTCGGTTGGCGGCAGGGTCAACAGCGATCCCCTTCGCCAGCGCCTCACCCGGCGACGTGCCTTGGCGGCCAAGCACCGGTGCTCACGATGGTGCCGATGCACTGCTGGCTCCAGGCCTGCGCGACACGCTGGAAGACCTGCTGCTTGCGGCTGGCGCCAACCCGGACCCTGCGTCCCTCAAGCGCCGACTTGCGGAACTGGTAGCGCAGTACTTTGAGCCCGCGCTGGCTACCCGCGCCCTTGCCATGGCGGAGCGCTATGTGGACTATCGCGTCGCGCTGGGCGAACTGCGCCTTGTCGAAGATATCTCGCAACCTGAAGCCTTGCGCGCCTCAGTAGACGCACGCGACGCATTGCGTCGACAGTTTTTTGATGAGGATGAGTACGCTGCGCTTTTTGCTGATCAGGAGGCGCTGGATCAGTACACACTGGCGCGCCTGCAGATCGAGCAGGACGCGAACTTGAGTGCCGCTGATCGCACTATTGCGCGTCAACAAGCGGAGGCTGGCCTGAGCGACCACCAGCGCGCCGCGCGCGCCTACAGCCAAGTGCAGGTGGAGGTGGCGTCACAGACCGCCCGCTTCGACGCCGAGGGCACCGACGAGCGCAGCCGGTGGTCCGCACGCAGCGCTCAGTTCGGCGAGGGCGCTGCGACGCGGCTGGCCGCGCTTGACGCGCAAGATCGCGAATGGAACCAGCGTCTCGACGTGTATTTGCGGGCGCAACAGGCACAGGCCGGGGACGAGGCGTTGCGGCAATTGCGCGCGCAAATCTTCTCGCCTGAGGAATCGTTGCGGTTGAACGCTGCTTTGGCGATTCGGAGCGCAGACCGTGCACGGCCTACCCACACCGCACCGCGGTGAGGCTCAATCCAGATCGAATTACCGCGAACCGAGCATTGATCGACGTCAAACCACGCCGAAATCCTGCGCTTTTAGGGAAGAATACGCTGCCAGCTTGATGCAAAACACCTCTAAAGTGCATGAGAACCCCATTCACAAGGACAACCATGCACGCGCCCGAGACACGCACGCCCTCCTCTTCAGCCTCGCCCTCCAGCGCCAACGCCGAAGCCGCCGCTTGGGAGAACCCCATGGGAACGGATGGCTTTGAGTTCATCGAATATGCGGCGCCCGACCCAGCCGCCATGGGCCGCGCGTTTGAGGCCATGGGCTTCAAACCGGTTGCGCGCCATCGCCACAAGAACGTCACGTTGTACCGGCAAGGCACGATCAACTTCCTGATCAACGCCGAGCCAGACAGCTTCGCCCAGCGCTTTGCCCGCCTGCACGGGCCCAGCGTCTGCGCTATTGCATTCCGGCTGCACGATGCCAAGGCTGCGTATGAGCGCGCGGTGTCCATGGGCGCGTGGGGGTATGCCGGCAACGCCGGCCCGGGCGAGTTGAACATTCCCGCCATCAAGGGCGTGGGCGACAGCTTGATCTACTTTGTTGATCGCTGGCGCGGCAAGGGCGGCGCGCAACCCGGCGACATCGGCAACATTGGTTTCTTCGATGTAGATTTCGAAGCTCTGCCTGGCATCAGCGCGCAAGAAGCGCTGGAGCCCGTCGGTCATGGCCTTACCTACATCGACCACCTCACGCACAACGTGCACCGGGGGCGCATGAACGAGTGGGCCGATTTTTACGAGCGCTTGTTCAACTTCCGCGAAATCCGCTACTTCGACATCGAAGGCCAAGTCACTGGCGTCAAAAGCAAGGCCATGACCAGCCCTTGCGGCAAGATTCGCATTCCTATCAACGAAGAAGGCAACGAAAAGTCGGGCCAGATTCAGGAATATCTGGACATGTACCGAGGCGAGGGCATCCAGCACATCGCGATGGGCTCCAACGACCTCTTTCACACGGTGGATGCGTTGCGTGAGCACGGTGTGGTTTTGCTCGACACCATCGACACCTACTACGAGCTGATCGACAAGCGCATTCCCGGACATGGCGAAAGCGTGGCCGAGCTCAAGAAGCGCAAAATCCTGCTGGACGGCAAAAAAGACGCCCTGCTGCTGCAAATCTTCAGCGAGAACCAGCTCGGGCCGATCTTCTTCGAGTTCATCCAGCGCAAGGGAGACGACGGGTTTGGCGAAGGCAACTTCAAGGCGCTGTTCGAGAGCATCGAGCTCGACCAGGTGCGCCGCGGTGTGCTCAAGGTACCCGAGAAGGTCTGACATGGCCGTCGAACCGGTTGTCTATGGCGCGAGTGAGCGCCCGCCCCGCGGTGACTA
>JBBSRE010000301.1:0-4099 GCA_038243365.1 Burkholderiales bacterium
CGCTCAAAGTGCAAACCACTTGGCGTGACAATGCCGAAGAGCGACTGAAGCGGCGAAAACGACACGGAGGCTTGTGCCGTCTGGGTCAAACCCGGGCTCTGCCGACGCTGCACGTTCTTCTCGTACTTTGAAGGATCGCCATATCCTTCATTCGACGCAACGGGCTTGCCCAATCCACGCGAGTGCTCGGGCAGCTCAAGGATATTCGGATCTCCCTTGGGAGCGCTCTGCGCCAGTGCCACCGGCGCGGCCGCCCCGACGGCGACGGTAGCAAGAGCCGTGTGCAAAAATCCACGGCGACCTGCCTGAGTCGCACCCATTGACGCCCGAATCTGGTCCTGCGTCAAAAAATTCTCTGGCGCCTTTTGCAATCTTCCGGCGCTCCATTGCTCTTGACTCACTGTCTCTCCTTGCATGCAACCACGTAGACTTATTTCCTGCCTGTGCCGGCCGCGCTGCTAAAGCGCGCCGTTCAAGGGGGAGGGTTGAATATAAGCTTATTACTTAAAGTTGGTATCAGGGAAAAGCCGAGCTTCTCGCTCAACTACGCACAAATGAGCCACCCGGTTTTACGGTATGCGCGAGAGGGGGCGATCAAGGAAGTTGATAGTGGCGCTGGTTGAGCACGGCGGCGATGGCCGTCACCTCTTCCGGAAACATGCCCATGTTCATTTCCGTATTGCATTGCTCCACCATGCCCCGCAGCGCTCCTGCGGTGGTGATGCGCTCGCCTGGTCGGTAAATCGCCGAGCCGTCTCCGCCAAACTTCACCTGGTGACAGGCAGCGCACTTTTTCTCTTCGATGAGTTGCTTCCCGAGCGCCATATCGGCGCCGGCAAAAATGGCGGCTCCTTGCGCATAGGAAGCCGAAGCGCAGAGTGCGAGCCCGAGAGCGAGAAAATGCCGTGTTGTGACTTTCATGCCTGCCTCCTTTTTGCAGCGTGCCGCTGCCAGCTGTGGTCAGAGTCGGCGGCGTGCAGCAAGCAGCCGATCGTCGAGATAGCTTCCGTAAAAATCGGGCAGATAGCCGCCCTCTAACCGGTCGGCGATCTCCTGCCCGCCCTTGCCGAAAAACAGAACGGTCGGCGCGATCGTGACGTTCCACCTGCGTACCATTTGCTGGTGTGATGTCGCTACACCGGCAAAGTCCTCCGTCGTCGCCTCGCTTCGCATGTCGATCTGCGTTACCGGCAGTCCTTCTCGCTGCAGCATAGGCGCTAAATGGCTATTACGCACTACCTCGCAGAAGGGGCAGCCATGCAAGCTCACCATGACCACCAAAGGCTGGCGCAGCCTTTGCGCAAGGGCGAGCTCTTGGGCAAGTGAATGAGAAGGCGGGAGTGATGCCCCGCTGGCACGCACCCACCCTGAATGAAACGTTGCGCCTGTCGCAACGGCAGAAACAGTCATGTGCTGGAGCGCCTGTCGACGCCCCATCGGGCGCGCGGCATTACTCACGGCGCGTCCTCGTGCTCCATGAGCAGGAACGTGTTGTAGGCGTTCATGCGATTGGCAGCACCAAAAAGCGGAAGGTCTTCGTATCGGCTCCAGTCGGTAGCTTGGTACGCCTGGTCAAATGGGGTCATGTCGCGGGCTGCCTTGCCCATGTGCTCGCGCAAGTAAGCCAAGTAGCCACGCGTCAGTTCCATGTCTGCACGAGCCTCATGTGATACGGGGCCATGGCCGGGCACCACCGCGACCGCATCAAAACCCAGAAGCACATTGAGCGACTTGATCCATTGGCCACTGTTGGCCTCGCCGACATAAGGAATGCGCTTTCGAAATACCAGGTCGCCGGCAAACAGAACTTTTTCGTCTGGCAAATAGACCGCCAAGTCTTCTGGGGTGTGCGAAGGGCCCACGGGACGCAACCAGAAGCGAACCCCTCCGATGGTGCGGTCACTAGGGCCGCTGACCCACTCGTCGGCAGGCACCAGATGGGTTCTTTCGTCGATCCATGGAGCAAGGTCCGTGCGGGAAGCTTTCAATCGCAGGGATGCCGTTTGCGAATTCAAATATTCGCGTCCCGCAGTATGCGCAATGATCTTGGCTCCTGCGTCCTTGAATGTTTGCAGGCCATAGATGTGGTCAGCGTGGTAGTGCGTCAATATGACATGCGTCACTGGCTTGGGAGTGAGTTCGCGAATCTGTGCAAGCAGGCGCTTGGCGAGCGATGGGGAGCCGAGCGCATCAATCACCACCACCCCATCCTGCGTGATGACGAAACCGGCATTGGAAATGAAGTTCTGATTCTCGGGCGTGCCGAGTGCCGATAGGCCCATCACGTACCAAGCCGACTTGGACACTTGCTCGGGGTGCATCGGCGGCAGCTTCTGCGCCGGCACAGCAGTGTCGGCGGCTTCTGCCACACCTGTCGCCACCTGTGCAAATGCCCCGTGCGCACTCCACAGGGCAACCGCTGCCACGCACGCGCCAAGCTGACGCAGTCTCCCACCTCGCTGACCCACATTTACCACCATGGAAATTCCTCACATGCCTGCAGCATAAAAGCGCTGCGATCCTGAAATTTGCAACCAGGCTCGCACGATACCGGAGAAATGACAAAACCCTTCGCCTGGGCCAATCAGCTCAACTGTTGGCCAATGGTGCATCCCGGCAAGGAGACATCGCCGCCTGCTTCACTCTTTAATGCAGGCTAGCCAGCGGTCGTGAGCTCACGCGGCGGCGCTGCGGCGGCAGCCAGAACCCGCAAAGATTGACCAATGTCAAGAGGTTGTCCAGCGAGCACACCTAACATGACTTCAAGTTGGATCTTTATAACTACGACTGGAAGCGCCATGGAACTGGCAGCCGCATTAGAAACCTGGGGCGAGCCGAACGTATTGGCGGTCGGAGGAGCTGTAGTAGGCGTTCTCTTTGGATTCTTTGCCCAACGCTCTCGTTTTTGCCTACGCGCCGCCGTACTGGAGTTCTGGCACCGCACTACGGGAGAGCGCCTGGCCGTCTGGCTACTGGCATTTTCAAGCGCCGTCGTGGTAGTGCAGCTGCTGGTATTGACCGGTCAGCTCGACGTAAGCGGCACGCGCCAAATCGCCAACCGCGGCAGTCTTTCGGGCGCAATCATGGGGGGCTTGCTGTTCGGCTGCGGCATGGTGATGACCCGCGGCTGCGCGAGTCGTTTGCTGGTGCTCTCCGCCAATGGAAACCTGCGCGCACTGTTATCAGGGCTGGTATTCGCGGCAGCCGCGCAGGCCTCGCTCGGCGGCGTTCTGGTCCGCCCGCGTATGTGGCTCAGCAGCCTCTGGATGATTGACGGTGGCGCCCCGCGGGATCTCCTGGTGCAACTGGGGCTAAACCGCTGGGGAGGCTTGGCACTGGGTTTGGTGTGGATGGCTGCCGCGGTGTTTTTTGCTCTGCGCAGCGCAAACCGCTTCTGGATGTGGGTCGGGGGCGTCGGCTCTGGCCTTGCAGTGGCTGGTGCGTGGTGGTTCAGTGCCGCTGTAGCGCGCGCCTCTTTCGACGTGATTCCCGTGCAAGGTCTGACGTTCAGCGGCCCCTCGGCTGAGTGGCTGATGCGCGTCATCAGCTCACCCGGCGGCACGATAGGGTTCGACTACGGCATGCTGCCGGGCGTCTTCGTGGGCTCGCTGATCGGCGCCGTGGTCGGCCGTGAGCTGAAGATCGAGGGCTTCAAGGACGACTACAGCATGGCGCGTTACATCGTCGGCGCGGTAGCGATGGGCTTTGGCGCCATCATGGCCGGCGGCTGTGCGGTGGGCGCCGGAGTCTCCGGCGGAGCCATTTTTGCCCTTACGGCGTGGCTCACTTTGGCGGCAATGTGGGTAGGAGCAGGCTTGGCGGATTGGTTGTTTGACCGCAGCCCAGCAGCCTCCACGCACGCTGTGCCTGCACGCTTACCCATGTTGGCCGTGCAGCCCTGAACCGCACACGCGGCTGCACATGCCGCGCGAAATGATCGTTCTCCGCCGCGTACTCACCCGAACGACCTCGCTCCGCGCGTTCTTATCTCGGGCAAAGCGCAGCGCTGGACTTAGGCTTGTCACGGCGCATACAGAACACCACGCGGCGCTCGGCACAGGCCCCACAGGCGCAGGCCTGCGCGTTCAGCCAGCAGCAC
>JBBSRE010000302.1:0-4072 GCA_038243365.1 Burkholderiales bacterium
CAGAAAACGCTGCAACGCTGCATCGTCTTGGCGCGGTACTTGAACAAAGGTGGCGCGGCGCACGGTAGGGGCAAAAAACATAGGGTTTACTCCATTTACACTGCGCGGCTCCCGGAATGTTCGCCGCATGAGAGAAGAGATGCGCGCGCCAAAAACAATTTCAAGAAAGAACTCTGCATGAATATTTTTACCCAAGCGCGCTTGAATTTGCGCCGCTTTGCCACAGCAGCCGCGCTCGCGCTAGGCGTGGCTGGCGGGGGCGCTGCAGTGCACGCACAGGTTCAGTCGCCAGCCACTCTTGCTGCAGGCGTTGCGTCCGGCGCGCCAATCCGCGTGGCCTTGATCGAGAGCCTGTCGGGTCCGTTTGCCAACACCGGCGAGGCCGTATTTCGCAACCTGTTGTGGGCCACAGAGCGCGTCAATGCGCGCGGCGGAGTCATGTTGCAAGGCGTGCAGGGCGATGGCAAGGCACGCCCGTTCGAGATCGCGCGCTATGACAGCAAGGGCCAGAACGAGGAGGCGCTGTCAGCGCTGCGCGCCGCCATCGACGACGGCGCACGCGTGGTGATGCAGGGCAATTCTTCGGCCACGGCCGCAGTGCTGATCGAGGCCATCAACAAGCACAACGAACGCGAGCCGGACAAGCGCGTGCTGTTCCTGAACTATTCGGCAGTCGACCCGCTGCTCACGAACGAGCGCTGCAGCTTCTGGCACTTTCGCTTCGATGCGCACGCCGACATGCGCATGGCGGCGCTGATGCAGGTGGTGAAGGCCGACGCTGCGCTGAAAAAGGCCTACCTGATCGGTCAGGACTACAGCTTTGGCCAAGCCGTGCTGCGCGAAGCCCGCAGCCAGCTGGCCGCGCAGCGACCCGACGTGGCCATCGTGGGTGACGAGCTGCACCTGGTCGGCCGTGTGAAGGATTTCGCCCCGTACGCGGTAAAGATCAAGGCCAGTGGTGCGCAAGCGGTCATCACCGGCAATTGGGGCAACGACCTGACGCTGCTGGTCAAGGCCGCGCGCGAAGTGGGCTACACCGGAAGCTTCTACACGTTCTATGGCAACGCGCTGGGCGCGCCGGCGGCCATGGGCGATGCCGGTATCGGAAAAGTGTTTGCGGTGGCCGACTGGATGCCCAACGTCCGCGGTGCGCAGAGCGAAGCGTTCTATCGATCGTTCCGAGAGCGTTTTCCAAAACCGCAGGACGACTATGTCCACATGCGTATGCAGCTGATGATCGAGTCGCTGGCACAGGCCATCACACGCGCCGGCAGTACCGAGGCTGGCGCTGTGGCGCTGCAGCTGGAAAAGGCCGACGTGCAAATGGCCGGTCGTTCGGGTCACATGCGCGCTTCCGATCACCAGTTCCAGCAGCGGCTAGTGGTAGGCGTGATGGACAAGCAAGGAACGCCCGGTGTGCCGTTTGACGTGGAAGGCTCGGGCTATGGCTTCCGGGTGGTGAACGACCTTTCGGCTGCCCAGACCGAGCAGCCTACCAGCTGCCAAATGCAGCGGCCATGACACGCAGGGAATCGCTGCCACCTGACGTCGCTGCGCCGGTGATCCCGGCTGAGACGAGCGCCCCAGCGCCCCAGGCGGCCAGCAGTTCAGCCCACCCCTTGTGGCGGGTATTTGCGGTTTTTCTGGGCCCCATGCTGCTCAGCAACATCCTGCAGTCGATGTCGGGCACGCTGAACAACGTGTACCTGGGGCAGATGCTCGGCGTGAAGGCGCTGGCGGCCGTCTCCAGCTTCTTCCCGGTGATGTTCTTCTTCATCGCTTTCATGATCGGCCTGGGCGCTGGCGCTTCGGTGTTGATCGGCCAGGCCTGGGGCGCAGGAAACGTCGAGCGGGCGCGCGCCGTGGCGGGTACCACGCTGACCGTTGGTGTCCTTTTTGGTCTGGTGGTGGCCGTGCTCGGCGGCACTTTTACGGGCTCGATGATGCGGCTGCTCGACACGCCTGCCGACATCCTGCAAGACGCCACGCAGTACGCCCGCATCATCCTGATCGCCATGCCAGGACTTTTCGTTTTTCTGCTGGCAACCGCCATGCTGCGCGGCGTGGGCGATACCGTCACTCCGCTCTACACGCTGCTCATTTCTGCGGCCATCGGCCTGGTGCTCACTCCGGCGCTGATTCGCGGCTGGGCGGGCCTGCCGCAAATGGGGGTGGCCAGCGCAGCGGTTGCCTCGGTGGTGTCCTTCGCGGTGGCCACCACCTGGCTGGGCTGGCGTCTGGTGCGCATGCGCAGTCCGCTCGCACCAGGGCGTGCCTTCGTGCCGCACCTGCGTGTGAACCCTGCGCTGCTCAAGGGCGTGCTGAGAGTAGGCGTGCCGACTGGTGTGCAGATGATCGTGATATCGCTGGCCGAACTCGCTTTGCTGGGACTGGTGAATGGCTATGGTTCCAAGGCCACGGCGGCCTACGGCGCGGTGAACCAGGTGGTGGCCTATGTGCAGTTCCCAGCCATCTCGATTGCGATCACCACCTCCATATTGGGCGCACAAGCCATCGGCGGAGGCCGAGGAGCCACCCTGGGCGCCATCGTGCGCACAGCGCTGTGGATGAACGTGGTGCTGACGGGCACCCTGGTGCTGCTGGGCTACCTGTTTTCGCGCACGCTGATGGGTTTTTTCATCACCGATCCGTCGGTCATTGACACAGCGCAAGAGCTGCTGCACATCATGCTGTGGAGCACCGTGGTGTTCGGCATGGCCACAGCGCTCTCGGGGATGATGCGCGCCAGCGGCGATGTGCTGATACCGACGGGCATTTCGATTGCCTGCATCGCGCTGGTGGAGGTGCCGGCTGCCTACCTGTTGAGCCACCACTTTGGCCTCAGCGGCGTATGGATGGCGTACCCCGTGGTCTTCGTCGCCATGCTGGCACTGCAGACCGCGTACTACCGCAAGATCTGGCGCAACCGGCCGATTCGCAAGCTGCTGTAGAGCCTTCTACTTGCGGATGCGGTGCCCCGTCTTGAACACCCACCACACCACCACCAGACAGGCTGCCATAAAGCCAAGCGTCATGCTCACGCTCACGGCAATGTGCACATCTGCCTGGCCGTAAAAAGCCCAGCGCAGTCCGCTGATCAGGTACACGACGGGGTTAAACAGCGACACCGTTTGCCACACCGGCGGCAGCATATTGATGCTGTAGAACGCGCCGCCTAAAAAGGTGAGCGGCGTGACCACCAGCAGCGGGATGATTTGCAGCTTCTGAAAGCTGTCCGCCCACAGACCAATGATGAAGCCGAACAGGCAAAAGGTGACGGCTGTGAGAACCAAAAAGCCCACCATCCAAACCGGGTGTTGCACCTCATAGTCCACAAACAGCCGTGCTGTCACCAAGATAAGCGTGCCCACCAGCAGTGATTTGGTGGCGGCAGCGCCCACATAACCCAAGAGCACCTCTATCCAGCTGACCGGTGCACTGAGCAGTTCGTAAATGGTGCCTGACCATTTGGGCATGTAGATGCCGAATGACGAGTTGGAAATGCTTTCCGAAAGCAAGGACAGCATCAAAAGCCCGGGAATGATGTAGGCGCCGTAGCTCACGCCGCCAATATCGCCCATGCGCGAGCCGATGGCCGAGCCAAAGACGATGAAGTACAGCGCGGTAGAAAGCACCGGTGCAATCAGGCTTTGGGCCCAGGTGCGAAACGCGCGGTGCATTTCAAAGCGGTAGATGGCGCTGACGCCATGCAGGTTCAGGCCCATCATGCTGCGGAGACTTTCGTTGAAGGTTGCTCGTTGTGGACCAGGCTGACAAAGATTTCTTCCAGCGAACTTTCGCTTGAATGCAAATCCTTGAAGTCGATGCCTTGTTCGGCCAGCACGCGCAGCAGTGCGGCAATACCGGTGTCCTCGTGCTGTGTGTCAAAGGTGTAAATCAGCGTGGCGCCGTTCTTGCCGATCTCCAAGGGCCAGCGCGCCAGCGCTTCCGGTATCTGCTCCATGGGCTGCTGCAGCGTCAGCGTGAGCTGCTTCTTGCCGAGCTTTCGCATCAACACATGCTTGTCTTCGACAACGATCAGCTCGCCCTTGCGAATCACACCGATGCGGTC
>JBBSRE010000303.1:0-4062 GCA_038243365.1 Burkholderiales bacterium
CCCCATCGAGCATCTGACCCAGGCGCCAGATGCGTTGCTGGATCAGTTCGTCGAAAACACCGGTTGCGACACAGGCGTCCAGCAGCAGCCCCCCGCAGCCTGCTGCATGTATTGCAGGTTGGCTCATCTAAGTCTGGCGCTCGATTGCCTGGCTGACACACGCGGTTCCCCACATCGGCTTTGACGAACTCGCGCAGTAGGACGATCGGCAGTGTCTGCGACGGAGACATTCTGTGCAGGACACAAGCGGGCAATCCAATGCACCATGCACCGTCGTCGTCCTGCAAATCGTGTCAAGCGCCGTAATTACTGCCGACGTTTGTTGTAGGCGTCGATCAAAGCTTGCCCTTCCGCACCAGCGGTCTTCAACCATTCGCTGACTATGGTGTCCCCGACCTTCGCCAAGTCACTCTTCAATTGATCAGATGGCTCGATAATTTCCATGCCATGCGACCTGAGCGTTTCCAGCGATTTGGCATCCACCGCTTTGGATTCCTTCCAGCCTCGCTCCTCTGCTTCGGCCGCCGCCTTCAAGACGCTCTCTTGCGCTGCCTTATCCAGGGCGCTGAATGCGCTCTTGTTGACAATGACGGCATTCTTGGGGAGCCATGCCTGAATCTGGTAGAGGTATTTGACGCGCTCGTAAAGCTTATTGTCCGCGCCGGTGGCGCTGGAAGTGAGCAGTCCCTCGACCACGTTCGTTGCCAGCGCCTGGGCCAACTCGGCTTCCTGGATTGTGACTGGCTGCGCGCCGAGCAGTTCACCGATCCGTGCGGTGGTCGGGCTGAAGACACGCAGTTTCAAACCCTTGAAGTCAGCCGCTGAATTGATGCGCTTGTTGGTGTAAAGACTGGAAGCAGGCCACTGAACGGAGTAAAGAAGTTGCATTCCCGACTCGCCCAGCTTCTTCTGCAGGAACGGCTTCTGAGCCTGGTAGAGTTTAAACGCCTCGTCATAGCTACGGGCAAGGAACGGCAGGCCATCCGCTCCGTACAGGGACCATTCGTTCTGAAAGTTCACCAGGAAAATCTCGCCCGCCTGAGCTTGACCACCCTGGACGGCGCGCTTGATCTCAGGCGCCCTGAACAGGGATGCACCCGGATGGGGTGTGATCTTGAGAGCGCCGCCAGTGGCACTCTCAACATCCTTGGCAAACTCTGCGATGTTCTTCGAGTGAAAATTGAAGACAGGGTAGGCCGACGGCAAATCCCAGCGCGTTTGCGCGTGGACAGTGGGTTGCAGCAACGTAGTGCCGGCGATTGCAAGTACAGCGGCAAGATGGGAAATGGTACGACCTTTCATCGAGAGCCTCGGAGTTGCGAATGTGGGTAGGAATGCCCAAGTGGGCCTGGCGACTGACTTTCTGACGTAAAACGCTAAGATCGGCTGGGAAGTTTAGAAGAATGTCATACACCAGGAACTAGTACTAACCCTCGCGTGTAAGCAGGTCACACGGAGGTCCTCCCGGACGCACCAGAGAACATCTCGCATGGCGCGACACAACGCCCAGCGAACATGAGTGAAGAAACTCGGCCCTGACATTGAAGCAGCGCCGTTTGAGCGAGAAGCCTGAATTCGCCCCCCTCACTCCAAGTCGACAGGCACCGCTATCGGTGGTTCGTAAGCCTGGATCGACGGCAAGGGACCATCGAAGCGCTCGACTTCCACCGCAGTGACTTGTCCGCTGCACCCCTGAGCCAACGATGAGGTCCCCGCGTCGCGCGTCAGCACGTTCGGATTCCCGTGCACGCACATTGGACGCTCGGCACGCGCGTCTTCGGGGTCGTACCAGGCGCCCGTCGGTAGTTGGACTACCCCGGGCATCACGTCGTCAGTCACGCGAGCCGAGGCCAGACAGGCGCCGCGTGCGTTGAACAGCCGCACGATATCGCCGTCGACAATATCGCGTGTGGCGGCGTCGGCGGGGTTGAGACGACAAACCTCGCGCCCGTTGCGTTTGGAACCCGCGCTGTGACCGCCAAAGTCGAGTTGACTGTGAAGACGAGTGGCAGGCTGGTTCGCAATCAGGAACAGGGGGTACGTGGCCGTTGGTGCGTCTATTCGCGGCAGCCAAGCGGGATGGCCTGGGCAGTCGTCATAACCGAAGCTGGCCACCTTCGGTGAGCTGATTTGAATCTTTCCACTCGGTGTTCGCAGTGGATGTCCGACCGGGTCGTTGCGGAAAGCGCGAAGGATGCCGCCATCATCGGGTTGCTGGGTCAGCCGCAGTTCACCGCGGGCCCAGAAGGTGTCGAAGTCAGGCGCTTCGTCGCCGCGTGCGGCCAACGAGGTGCGCATCTGTTCGTACAGGTGACGCACCCAGTCATGACTGGAACGACCCTCAGTGAAAGCCTCACGCCTGCCAAGGCGCTCCGCCAGGTCGGCGAAAATGTCATAGTCGTCGCGGGCCATGCCGTGCGGTTCTGTGATGCGATGCATCGCCACCATCAGTGGATCGGTCGGTGTGGCACCGATGTCCTCACGCTCAAGTGTCATCGTGCAAGGCAACACGATGTCCGCATGCCGCGCAGTGGCTGTCCAGGCGATCTCGTGGACGATCAGGGTATCGAGCGTGCGAAAGGCGCTGCGCAGTCGGTTGATGTCCTGGTGATGGTGAAAAGGGTTTCCCCCGGCCCAATAAGCCAAGCGAATGTTCGGGTAGGTCAGGCGCTCACCGTTGTAGTCGAATGTCTCTCCGGGGTGCAGCAGCATGTCGGAAATGCGTGCGACGGGGATGAAGTCCTTCACAGCGTTCACGCCTGCAGGCAACGCGGCAATGCGCACGGCGTTCGTGCGCTTGCCATAGTGCGCCATCGTGCCTAGCGCGTAGCTGTAGCCTCCACCCGGCAGACCGATCTGGCCCAAAGCGGCGGCTAGCACCGCGCCCATCCATACCGGCTGTTCACCGTGCTCGGCGCGCTGCATTGAGTGCGCGATGGCCACCAGAACGCGCTTGCCGTGCAACGCGCGCGCCAGAGCGGCAATATCGTGCGCTTCAAAGCCGGTGATGCCGGCGGCCCAGGCGGCAGTCTTGGCTTGCCCGTCACTGCGGCCCATCAGGTAGTTCTCGAAAACCTCCCAACCATCACAGAATTTCGCAAGGAAATTACGATCGTGCAGGCCTTCGCTGACCAGCACATGCAACAAGCCCAGCATCAGGGCTGAGTCGGTGCCAGGGCGGGCAGGCCACCACTCAGGCCGCGCCTCCTGGGGCAGGTCTGGCCGCAACGGGCTGATGTTCACGAAGCGGCAACCGCGCTCAGCGGCGGAACACATGGACTCGCGTTCGATGTGGCGGCTGATGCCGCCACTGGCCACCTGGGTGTTGCGTAGCGCCATGCCGCCGAAGGCCAGCACGACGTCGCTGTGCTCGACGATCTGCTCCCAGGTGACGTTGCGGCGGGCTACATCGTCCAGACTTCCGAAGATGTGCGGCATGATCACCGCCGAAGCGCCAGCGCTGTAGTTGTTGATCGAGCGTACGTAGCCGCCTAGCGCTTTGTTGAGGAAGCGGTGCACCTGACTCTGCGCATGGTGGAAACGACCTGCGCTCGCCCAACCGTAGGAACCGCCGAAGATGGCGCCGTTGCCATGTTGCTGCTCTACGCGGCGCAATTCAGCGGCAAGGCGATCCAAGACCTCGTTCCAAGGCATGGACACATAGTCGTCGTGCCCGCGTGCCGAGTCTGGACCCGGCCCGCGCTCCAGCCAGCCGCGCCGCACCGCCGGCGTGGTGACGCGCACACGATGATGCAACGCCTCGGGAAAATTCTGGATCAGCGGACTGGGGTCCGGGTCGCCCGGGTGGGGTCGGACAACGAGCCTGCCGCCGTCCAGGGTTGCGGAGAAGGCACCCCAGTGCGCGCTGTGCGAAGACATGTTGGACGGGGAAGGAGGCGTAGCGGATGTGAGTGGTTTCATTGTCGAGTCCCGGGTTCGCTCCTTAGGTGGAGATCGTGGCGATAACGTCAACGGGCTGTGCCCCCCGATCTTATTCTGCTTTCATCCCAACCATTCGTTATCAGCGCAGCTCGAAGCTGACGTGCGCGATCACATTCACTA
>JBBSRE010000304.1:0-4028 GCA_038243365.1 Burkholderiales bacterium
CAGGGCCATCAGGCGCCAAGTCAAAGCCGCTGCGCACCGCATAGCCCACGTCTTGCAGCCAGGCCAGGGTTTCTTGTTCGAGTTGGTCTTCGGTCATGGGTCAGGGCCCGGGCTGGAGTGCACCGGATATGTTGATGCCATCAACAGATTTGCAGGACATGTTTAGAAAAGCAGAAAAAATCGACACATTTCCATGGTTCTTGATCTCGCAAAAATCAACTGGCCGTCAATTCATCCGTCAATCGTTTAGCGGAAAGCGACATAAGTCGTTGATTTAATTAAAATTTAAGAGCTAAAGAGCGTTTGCCAAATGCTTGGCGTTGTTGGTTTGCTCCTGGCGTTTTCAACTACTGTGCCAACAAGTCAATGTACGGCTGGTAGCTGTAGCTGCGGTTCTTCTTCTGCCCGGTCCGCTCGGTCACGATGCCCAAATCCTCCAGTATCTTGACGGCTGCCGTGGCTGTGGGAAAGCTGGTCTCCAACCGTTGGCGCACGTTCTCGATGGTGAAGCGCGGCATCATGGGCAGCAGCTCGAACAGCCGATAGCTTGCCGACGTGGCTTTGGGCGCATCCAGCAGTCGGCGCCGGTCAGTCGCGATCAGGCTGGCGATGGCCACAATGCTGCGCTCGGCATCGCTGGCCGCCACCGCCACGCCCTCCAGAAAGAAGGCCACCCAGCCCTCCCAGTCTCCCTCTGTACGCACTGCCGACAGGCGGCGGTAATACTCCGCCTGGTGCCGCTTGAGGTAGCCGCTCAGGTACATCAAAGGCTCTTCTAGCAAGCCCCAGTGCTCCAGCAGGGCGGCGATCAGCAAGCGTCCGATGCGGCCATTGCCGTCTAGAAACGGGTGGATGGTCCCGAACTGCAAGTGAACCAGAGCGATGCGCACCAAGGCCGGCAAATCGGTGGCGTCTTCGGCGTGAACGAAGCGCTCCAAGTCGGCCAGCAAGCCCGACACCTGTTCTGCTGGCGGCGGCACAAACACTGCATTGCCCGGGCGGGTGCCGCCGATCCAGTTCTGTGAGCGGCGCAGTTCGCCGGGTTGTTTGCCGGCGCCACGCGCGCCATTTAGAAGCAGGCGGTGCGCGTCGCTCAGCAAGCGCACGCTGATGGGCAAGCCAGCCCGGTCGCGCAGGTTGTCTTGCACTAGCCGAAATGCGCGCAGGTAGTTGGTCACTTCCTCCACGTCGTCGGTGTTGCTGACTGCAAAACCGGCCTCGTCATCGAACAAATCGGCGAGCGTGGCCTGCGTGCCCTCGATCTGCGAGGTCAGCAGCGCCTCCTTGCGGATCGCGCTGTAGAGCAGCCAGTCCACCGAAGGCACCAAGCCCGAAACGCCCGAGAGCCGCGCCAAAGCCAGCTCGGCCACATGGTTGCCTTCTGTGTAGCAATCGGGTGCCAACGGTGGATCTGTCGGTGGCAGCGGGTGCGGCACGAATGCCTTGACCGGTTCGCCCAGCGTGGTGGAAATGGCGTAGGTGCCGGTGCTGCGCATGGTGTGAAAGAAATGTGGAATAAGCGCCTTTTATATTAAAGCAATCTTTAATATGACGCCACCTCTTGAAAGAATGCTTTCATAGCCGGCGTGAGCCCACTCCAACAGCCGTTCAGGCCAAATCCCTGACCAGCGGACGGAACACATCCGACATGCGCAACCCCGCGTGTTCGAGCCAGGCGAAATAAGCGGGCCACTGGCTCTCATCGTCCAGCGGCGAGTCCGCACGCATCTGCAAGATGCGGCAGGCGTGACCCTCCGGTAGCTCCATCCATTCCAGCTCGGCGCCTAGGACTCTTGCAATGTGGGCCTGTTGGGCCTGTAGTTGCTTGAACATGGCCTTGGAGTTGGCGTGGTCGATGTACACCTCCATGCCTACGCGGTTTTCGCGCGAGTTCACCGTGGCAGCCAGGTGAATGCCTGATCGGCCCAGGGCAAGGTTGGTCCAATGCTGCGGCGACGGTTTTTGCGGGCGCAAGGCCGAACTCTTGGCTTGCAGCCATGCCTGCCAGCCGCTCCAGAACTTGAACTGGCGCTGCTTGGTGGGCGTGGTGATGGCGGCGGCCTTGGCGTTTTGCTGGCCCGTTTTGGCCCAGTCGTTGGGCTTGACGACCACGGTGAAGCTGGGTGCCATGGGCGAATCGCCAATGCGCCAAAGCTCGATCTCCACCGCGAAAAAATCCAATTCGTCGGTGGTGTGCTGGTTCAGAAACTCCAGCGCGGCCACGTGCTCGGTGCGAAACGACTTGGCCAGCCAGATCACCTTGCGGGCGCCCACGCCTGCGGCGTAGGTCAGGATCTGGCCAAGATGGGTGTGGTTGGTTTTTTCCAGCTGGTTTTCAATGATTACCTTGCCGCCGTTGTCGGTGCACAAAATGTCCACCTTGAAATCCCCCACCGCGTGTTCCATTCCCACCAGCTCCAGCTCATTGAGCCCGAGCGTTTCAGCCAGCAGCGTGAGGTTGTCGGCCTGCGCCAGCCAAGGGGTGAATTCGCTCGATTCATAGGCCCAGGCTTTGCGTCGCGGGATGCGTTCAAGTTTGCCGAGAAGGGTTTTCATGCGGCTGCTTCCTCTAGTCGTTCTTTGGCTTCGGGCAGCCGCAACTGGCCGGAAATGAGGCGGGGGAGCAGGGTGTCGCGGAGTGTGGCGAGGGTTTGGGCTTGTTTCTCGTTTTCAATCAATCGCTTAAACAGCGCTCCCCCTACATCTGAAAAGTTCTGCAGCACCTCTGGCGGCGGCACCAGCGCAGGAATGGGCCTGAACGCTTTCTTGCTGATTTCCATGAAAGTAGAACCGTTGGCCCGGCCTTTGATGGTTTCCATGTTTTCGCGGCACCAGAAAAGCAGGTACAGCGGGGGCAGCAAGTTGCCTGGAGGCATGGCGATGTAACCCTGATTGATGGCCAGAGGCACTTGGGCCAATGCCAAGTAACCAATGGGTGCGCGCGATGACAGCAACAAAGTACCCACTGGTAATAAGCCCGAGCCAATTTTGGTGAGACCCTGCGCACTCAGCTTGCGTTCTGTGTCCAGCAAAACGGGCGCTGTAATGCCAGAAAGGTCTTTGGGCGTCGTCCAGCAGTGAATCGCTGGTTCCCAGAAAGCCGGGGTCTTTGTGTCAGCTGTCGCTCCACCCACAGCCTCCACTGCGTCGCCAATCGGCAGAACACGCCACCCTCTCGGCACCGCCCCAAACTCCGACTCCTCCAACCCATCCGGAAACAGCGCCGCCGTGGCCTCGTCCATGCCTTCGGGCGCGCGGCCTTCCATCTTGCCGCGCACGGGGTCGAAATCGACAAACCACGACTTGAACAGAGCCTGGGCGATGGCTTCGAGCGTGGCGTTGGTTTCGCGTAGGAGCATTGCTATTACCCAAGTACGGTTGAGGCGCTCCTTTATTTTTCTTGGCGTCAAGCATCTTGCCAAAGGAAGAGTCAACGTGATCGCCAAGACGCACCAAGGGCCACTCAAAACTCATACCCCAGGCCCCCCAACTTCACCCGAATCAGCGCATCCAACTCCGCGCCCCTGGCCATCTGCTCGCCCAGCTTTTCCGTCAGTTTTTGCATCTTGTCGGCAAAGGCTTCGTCGTCGTCTTCGACTTCCTCCGCGCCCACGTAGCGGCCGGGGGTGAGCACATGGCCGTGCTGGACAATCTCGGCCAGGGGGACGCTGCGGCAGAAGCCGGGGGTGTCCTGGTACTGCGTGTCAGCGGCGGACACTTCGCCATCTTCAGCCAAGGGCAGAGCTTCACCGCGCCAGGCGGCGACGGTATTGGCGATGCGGGCTATGGCCTCGTCGTCCAGCTCGGCCTGCACGCGTGAAATCATCTTGGCCTGCTTGCGCGCGTCAATGAACAGCACTTCGCCCTTGCGCGTGGTTTTCTGTTTGGCCAGAAACCACAGGCAGGCGGGGATTTGCGTGTTGAAGAACAGCTGGCCGGGCAGCGCCACCATCACTTCAACCACATCCGCCTCGACCATGGCAGCGCGGATGTGGCCCTCAGAGTTCTGGCTGCTGCTCATGGAGCCA
>JBBSRE010000305.1:0-4024 GCA_038243365.1 Burkholderiales bacterium
CCTATTCACGCTGCGAGAATCTCCTCATGATCAAACTGGTGGTGGGCCTGGGCAACCCCGGCCCCGAATACGAAGACACACGCCACAACGCCGGCTTTTGGTGGGTGGATGCGTTGGCACGCGAGCTCAAGGTGCAGCTGGTGCCTGAACGGGGGTACTGGGGCCTGGCCGCCCGCGCCAGTGCGCAAGGCCAGGCCGTGTGGCTGCTGCAACCGCAGACCTACATGAACCTCTCGGGCAAATCGGTGTCGGCGTTAGCGCGGTTTTTCAAGATCGCGCCCGAAGAAGTGCTGGTGGTGCACGACGAGCTGGATCTCTCGCCTGGCCAGGTCAAGCTCAAGCGCGGTGGCGGTCATGCCGGGCACAACGGTTTGCGCGACATTCACGCGCAACTGGGCTCACCAGATTACTGGCGCCTGCGCATCGGCATCGGCCACCCCGGTGACCGGGCCGAAGTCGCCAACTGGGTGCTCAAGCGAGCGCCGCTGGAGCAGCGCACGCTGATCGAAGACAGCATTGCCCATTCACTGAAAGCCTGGCCGGCTTTGCTGGCAGGCGACATGGACAAGGCGGCGCAGCAAATTCACACCACCAAGCCCCCCAGACCAAAGCCGCCCCGACCTGTCGACGCCTGAATGTCAGAGAGGTTGTTTGCTATTATTTAAATAGCTACCAGCGCTTACTGGTAAAGCGCTAGATACCAAAACGACTCCAACTTTTTTAGCCCTTGGTCGTCTCTTGCAGCCGGTGAAATTTCTGCCACAGCGTCTCACGTGTCTCCACGTGCTCCGGGTTCACCGGAATGCAGGCCACGGGGCAGACTTCCATGCACTGCGGCTGGTCGAAGTGCCCCACGCATTCGGTGCACTTATGCGGGTCGATCTCGTAGATGGCCTCGCCCATGGTGATGGCAAGGTTGGGGCATTCAGGCTCGCAGACGTCACAGTTGATGCATTCGTCGGTAATCGTCAAAGCCATTGAAACGCTCCTCCTGTGCTATCGCCGGGCGGCATTGCCTGACCGCGCCCATTATCCGGCCGAGCGCGCGCCTCGCTGTAGCGGGTGCTCCAACCCATTACTTGCTGTGCTGGTTTTGCTGATCTCACGGCCGTTCGTGGCCCTTCACAGCGTTGCGTCGCCCAGCCCAGCCTTAGTTGTCGACGTTGAGCGCGAGCTGCTTTGGTAAGCTGCCTGCGCCTGCCACTCACTGCTCAAAACTGCAGGTCCCCGTCTACCTCTCCATGCGCCTGTTTTTTCTCCAACGCTTGGTCACCCTGCTGCTAACACTCGTAGCAGCGTCTGCCGTGGTCTTTGTAGTGCTGGACGTGCTGCCCGGCAACGCCGCGCAAACCATGATGGGCCCCGACGCCGCGCCGGAAGCGGTGGCGGAGCTGGCGCGCCAGTTGGGGCTGGATCAGCCCGCCTGGCAGCGCTATGGCCAATGGCTAAGCGGGCTGCTGCGGGCTGACATGGGTGAGAGCTATGCCTACGGCAGCCCGGTCAGCGAGCTGGTGGCAGAACGCCTGGCGGTGACGGTGCCACTGGCGCTGCTGGCCATGGCCCTGGCCACCACCATGGCGTTGGCAGCGGGGATGTTTGCCGCATCGCGCCACAATCGCGCGGGCGATGTGGGCACGATGGCGCTGGTGCAACTCGGCATCGCCATACCGAATTTCTGGCTGGCTATTTTGTTGATTCTGCTGTTCGCGGTGCACTGGCAATGGCTTCCGGCAGGCGGATTCCCGGGCTGGCGTCAGGATGACGGTGGTGGGCTGTGGCCGGCGCTGCAGGCGCTCGTGCTGCCCGCGATTTCTCTGGCCGTGGTGCAAGGAGCCATCCTGGCGCGCATCACGCGCTCAGCGGTGCTGGAGGTGCTGCGTGAAGACTTCGTGCGCACTGCCCGCGCCAAAGGGCTGTCGCGCCGCGCGGCGCTGTGGCGCCATGTGCTGCGCAACGCCCTGGTGCCGGTGCTGACCGTGATGGGCTTGCAGTTCGCAGGCTTGCTGGCCGGCACCATCGTCGTGGAGAACGTGTTTTCCCTGCCCGGCCTGGGGCGTTTGGTGTTCCAGTCCATTGCCAACCGCGATGTGATCGTGGTGCGCAACTGCGTGCTGTTGCTGGCCGCCATGGTGGTGGTCGTGAATTTCGCAGTGGATGTGCTGGCCGCCATGATCGACCCGCGGCTGATCCAACGTGGCACTTGAGCAGCGCATGAGCAGCCCTGTCACCCACGGTCGGCGCGCGCTGCGCCATCCCAGTTTCATGCTTGGCGCCCTGCTCACAGCACTGGTGCTCGGCGCGGCGCTGGTATCGCTGTGGTGGACGCCGGCCGCGCCCTATGCAATGGATATGCAACACCGTTTGGCCGAGCCCGGCGCGCTGCACTGGCTGGGCACCGACGCCTTCGGGCGCGATGTGGCGTCGCAACTGCTGATCGGTGCGCGCAGCAGCTTGATGGCGGGTGTCGTCGCTGTGGGGATTGGTCTGCTCATCGGCACTGCCCTTGGCCTGCTGGCTGCGGCGCGGCGCGGCTGGGTCGAAGAGCTGGTGATGCGGCTGGCAGATTTCAGCTTTGCCTTCCCGGCGGTGCTCTCCGCCATCCTGTTCACGGCCGCGTGGGGCGCAGGCCTGGTCAACGCCATCGTCGCCATCGGCATCTTCAACATTCCGGTGTTCGCGCGGGTGGCGCGGGCGGGTGCGCTGTCCGTCTGGTCCCGCGAATACGTGCTGGCGGCGCGAGCCTGCGGCAAGGGGCAGCTGCGCATCACGTTGGAGCACGTGCTGCCCAACATCGCCTCAGCGTTGATCGTGCAGGCCACGGTGCAGTTCGCGCTGGCCATACTGGCCGAGGCTGCACTTTCGTACCTGGGCCTGGGCACCCAGCCGCCACAACCCTCCTGGGGCCGCATGCTGGCGGACGCGCAAACCCTGATGTACCAGGCGCCGTTGCTGGCAGTGTGGCCGGGTGCTGCGATTGCCTGTGCGGTGCTGGGCCTGAACTTGCTGGGCGACGGTCTGCGTGACTTGCTGGACCCTAGACTGGCGCGCGCCCGATGAACGCATCCATGCCGCGCCCTCACCTTTCTGAGTCAGCGACATACCCAGCGCCGCTGCTGGAGGTGGATGACCTGCGCATCACTTTGTCCACCGCGCAGGGCCGTGTGGACGCAGTGCGCGGGGTCGACTTCTCCGTCGCCGCCGGCGCCACGCTGGGTCTGATCGGTGAATCGGGCTGCGGCAAGTCGCTCACCGCGCTGGCGTTGATGGGTTTGCTGCCCGACTCCGCCAGGGCCCACGGCAGCGTACGACTGGGCGGGCAGGAACTGATCGGCCTGGATGAACCCGCGCTGTGCCGCCTGCGTGGCAACCGCATTGCCATGGTGTTTCAGGAGCCGATGTCGGCGCTCAACCCACTGCACCGCATCGGCGACCAAGTGGCCGAGCCGCTTCGCATTCACCGTGGTTGGAGCCGCGCGCGGGCACGCGCCCAGGCGTTGGTGCTACTTGAGCGCGTAGGAATTGCCGATGCAGAACGCCGTCTGAACGGCTACCCGCATGAATTTTCCGGCGGCCAGCGCCAGCGCATCTGCATCGCCATGGCGCTGGCCTGTGATCCTGAACTGCTGATTGCTGACGAGCCCACCACTGCACTGGATACCGAAGTGCAGGCACAAATTTTGGCGCTACTGAAAGGCCTGGTAGCAGAGCGCGGCATGGCGCTGCTGCTCATATCGCACGACTTGGCCGTGGTGGCGCAGAGTGCCGCGCACATGCTGGTCATGTATGGCGGCTTGGTGGTCGAGGCGGGGCCCACCGCCAGCGTGTTTGCGCGCACCGGCCACCCCTACACGCGCGGCCTGCTGGCGGCGCGGCCGACATTGGGCGGGGCAAGCGCGGTGCGTGCAGCAATGCGTCCGCCCCTGCCAACCATCGCCGGCAGCGTGCCGCCGCTCCATGCCCTGCCGCCCGGTTGTCCATTTGCCGGGCGTTGCACCTATACGCTGCCTGAGTGCAGTGCAGCGCG
>JBBSRE010000306.1:0-4005 GCA_038243365.1 Burkholderiales bacterium
GAATGCAAGCAGCTGGGTGATGTCCACGGGGTTCCCTCGGTCGTTTGATACGCTTGGCAAACATTATGACCACGATTGCAGACAAGCTCCAAGAGGTACGCACCCGTATGGAGGTGGCGTGTCACGACGCTGGCAGAGCACTCGGCAGCGTTGCGCTGCTGGCGGTTTCCAAGACTTTCCCTGCGGACGCAGTGCAGCAGGCGGCCCACGCCGGCCAGCGAGCGTTCGGGGAAAACTACCTGCAAGAAGCCGTGGCAAAAATCGAACAGCTGCGCGGCATGGGCCTGGACGCCTTGCAGTGGCACTGCATAGGACCGGTGCAGGGCAACAAGACGCGCCTGGTGGCCGAACACTTCGATTGGCTGCACACGCTGGACCGCGAACGCATTGCGGCGCGGCTGTCCGAGCAGCGGCCGGCCCATTTGCCGCCGCTGCAGGTGTGTATTCAGGTCAACGTGGACGGCGGCGCCAACAAGGCTGGCGTGCTGCCGGAGCATGCCTTGGCCCTGGCACGCACCGTGGCGTCGCTGCCGGGCCTGCAGTTGCGCGGGGTAATGAGCATCCCTGAGCCGGTGGACACGTTTGCCGCGCAACTGGAGCTGCACCAGCGCGCGCGAACGGTATTCGACGCACTGCGCGAGTCCGACCTGCCGGGCCGCGCGCACATTGACACCCTTTCGCTGGGGATGACGGGCGATCTGGAAGCAGCCATTGCTGCTGGAAGCACGCTGGTGCGCGTGGGCAGCGGCCTGTTTGGCAGCCGGGCGCCGCGCAGCGACTGAGAGCGACTGAGAGCGACTGAGATGGGGCGCTCAGCGTTTCTGTTTTTGCGGGGCGTTCATGGCGCCCGTGCAGTCGGCCTGCAGCCATCGACCTTCGGCTTCCATGCTGGTGGTTTCGGTCTTTCCCTTCTGGGTCACGCGGCTCACGTTCTTCATGGTGTAGGCAGTGGGGCTGACGAATGTCACGGTGGCTTCGCCTTGCGCCACCGGGTCTGTGCACTGGTAGCTGAACGTCATGGTGTTGCCTGATCGCTTGGGGGTCGAGTTCTGACAATTGCCATCCTGCACCGGCACTTTTTGGCGCGCGGCTTCTTCAGGAGTGAAGCAGCTTTTGATGCGCATGCCGCCTTTTCCATCCACCGCCATGCCCATGCCCGCCATCGCGGCCTCCATCTGCTTGCGCTGCGCCGGCGCCATGCTGGCCATTTGCTGCTGCATTTGCGCCATGGCGTCTTGCGTGGCTTTGTCGCCGTGCTGCATGCGGGTGCTGATCTCCCATAGGCCGGATTTGACTTCCTGGACGGAGGCGGGCGCAGCCAACGCGATGCCAGAACACAGTAGGGCGGCGGGCCAAAGCGCTGTTCGGGACGTGGCGGTCATGGGGCACTCCTGTTCGAGGGAAGATCCGACACATTGTGGACATGGAACGGGCGCATGCCAAGCGGTTTTCTATCGAAAAAGGCCTCTAGCGCTTATGCAGTAAGCGCTAGCAGCTATATTTACAATAGCGTTGGTTCCTGTTCAACGCCGTGCTTTGCAAGGCTGCGTGATAAGCTGAATTTCTGCATTTCGTCGTGCGATCAAGCGATTGCGCGCATCAGCGCTACCCGAATCTTTGGAGACCCCATGCCCGGACTGTTGCCCGATATCGATCCCGATGGCCTGTTGGAATTTTCCGTGGTCTACACCGACCGCGCGCTCAACCACATGTCGAAGCGCTTCGCCGGTGTGATGAACGACATCCTCGCCACGCTCAAAGAGGTCTACCACGCGCAGACCGCCGTGCTGGTGCCCGGCAGCGGCACCTTTGGCATGGAAGCCGTGGCGCGCCAGTTCGCCAACCAGGAAAAAGTGCTGATCGTGCGCAACGGCTGGTTCAGCTACCGCTGGAGCCAGATCTTTGACGCAGGCGGTCTGGGCGGCGGCGCGGTGGTGTGCAAGGCGCGCCGCCAGGGGGATGGCGCGCAGGACCCGTGGGCGCCCTGCCCGGCGGACGAAGTGGCGGCCACCATCCGCTCCGAAAAGCCCAAGGTGGTCTTCGCGCCGCACGTGGAAACGGCCAGCGGCATCATCCTGCCGGATGACTATTTGCGCACCATCGCCGACGCGGCGCACGAGGTCGGCGCGCTGTTCGTGCTCGACTGCGTGGCGTCCGGCGCCATGTGGGTGGACATGGAATCCACCGGCGTCGATGTCTTGATTTCGGCCCCGCAAAAGGGCTGGAGCGGATCACCCTGCTGCGCCATGGTGATGCTCTCCGAGCGTGCCCGCCAAGCCATTGAAAGCACGCAAAGTTCGAGCTTCTCTTGTGACCTCAAGAAATGGATGCAGATCGCCGAAGGCTACGAAAAAGGCCAGCACGCTTACCACACCACTTTGCCGACCGATGCGCTGGTGCGCCTGCGCGACGTGATGCTGGAGACGCGTGAATACGGCTTCGAGAAGGTGCGTAGCGAGCAGATCGAGCTGGGCGCCAAGGTGCGCACACTGCTGGAATCGCGCGGTTTTCGCAGTGTGGCGGCCGAGGGCTTCAAGGCGCCCGGCGTGGTCGTCAGCTACACCACGGACCCTGGTATCCAGAGTGGCAAGAAATTCATGGAAGCCGGCCTGCAGACCGCCGCCGGTGTGCCGTTGCAGTGCGACGAAGGAGCCGACTTCAAGACCTTCCGCCTCGGCCTGTTTGGCCTGGACAAATGGCACAACGTGGACCGCACCGTGGGCCAGCTGAAAACGGCGCTCGACACCATCGGCGCTGCGGTTTGACCCTCTTTTTTTCGCGGGGCGAAAGCGCTGCGTTGGCGCGCGGGTGCGGTGCAGGTGCCGTGCAACTTTTGCCCCGATTTCTTTTCTCATCTCACTCCCAGCAACTTTCAGGATCCTCACCATGACCCGTTTGTCCGGCGCGCTGCGCACCTCTTTTGCCATCGCTGCGATGGCCTTCATCGGTGCCGGCGTGCATGCCGCAGAGCCCGTCACCACCGCCAGCGGCCTGGTCTATGAGAGCCTGAAAGACGGCACCGGTCCCAGCCCCAAGGCCAGCGACACGGTACGCGTGCACTACGTAGGCACCTTCCCTGAATCGGGCAAGGAGTTCGACAGCTCCATCTCGCGTGGCCAGCCGATTGAGTTTCCGCTCACCGGCGTGATTCCTTGCTGGACGGAAGGCGTGCAGAAAATGAAGGTTGGGGGCAAAGCTAAGCTCACCTGCCCGCCTGCCATCGCCTACGGCGCGCGTGGTGCAGGCGGCGTGATTCCGCCCAACGCCACGCTGAATTTCGAAGTCGAACTGCTGGGCATCAAGTAAGCGCAGCGCAGGAGGCGGCCCTATGCGCCGCCATGCGCATCAATTTCTATAGCGCCCTGCGCAAGGCGGGCAGCAGTTATAGATAGAAAGTAATCGCAACGGCAGGCGGGTATTGCGCAGGAAGCTCCCGAGTTGATAGCGTGCTAGCGTGGCGTGCATGCTCTTGCACCCCTTCGCCTCCCCAGCAGAAAGCCCCGCATGACCGACCAAGCCGCCGCGCTTCAGCGGTCCAAACACTTGGCCCTGGCCTTACTGCTGGGCGTGACGCTGGTGTTTGCCATCACCAGCTGGGCGCCGCGCAGCCTGGGCGTGGACTGCCTCAAGGCCGTGGCCGAAGCCGCCATGGTGGGCGCGCTGGCCGACTGGTTTGCCGTGCGGGCACTTTTTCGGCGTGTGCCGATTCCGTTCATTTCTCGGCACACGGCGATCATTCCGCGCAACAAGGATCGCATTGGCCAGAACCTGGCCCACTTCGTGCGCGACAAATTTTTGGATGCCGAATCGTTGGTGGCGCTGATCCGCCGGCACGATGTGGTGGGCTACCTGGCGCAGTGGCTGGTGGTTCCCGAGAACGCCCACCTGCTGGGCCAGCAGGTGGCGCGCATGCTGGCGGCGGCGCTCGACATGGTGCAAGACCGGCAGGTAGAGCATCTCCTCAAAAAAGCCGCACGCTCCCTGATCGGGCGCGTGGACCTGTCA
>JBBSRE010000307.1:0-3999 GCA_038243365.1 Burkholderiales bacterium
GGTAATTAAAGAAAGCAACCGCTTGCTTTAATCGTGCCGCGTTGCTATGGTGCGTGCATGCCTAAAGCCATCGCCGCCGCTCAACGCGCAATCCGCCCAGCCTCTGCACGTGCTGCACCTGCTTCCGCATTGGCCCACACACCGGCACGGCGCGGGCGCCCGCCCAAGAATCCGGCAGACTCCGATGAGGGCAATCGCCGCCGCCAGCTGATCGATGGCGCGGCGCGGCTGTTTCGCAATCAAGGTTTTGCTGCCACCAGCACGCGCGATATCGCGGCCGCTGCCGGTATGCGCAGTGGCTCGCCCTTCTATCACTTCGAGAGCAAAAGCGCCCTGCTTTATGTGGTGATGGAGGAGGGCATGGCGCAAGCGTCCGCCAGCCAGGCAAAGGCACTCAGCGCGCTGCCCGACCAGGCCACGCCGCGCGACCGGCTCCACGTGCTGATCCGGCATCACTTTGAGGTGCTGCTGGGCCCCAAGGCCGACTTCATCCCGGTGATGCTTTATGAGTGGCGTTCGCTCACCGCGCAGCAGCGCAAAAGCATTGCGCACATCAAGGACGGCTACGAAGCTGCGTGGATGCCAGCACTCGACGCCCTGCACGCCAGCGGCGATCTCCAAGCCGATCCGGTTGCGGCGCGTCTGTTCATTTTTGGTGCCCTCAACTGGTCGGTGCAGTGGTTCAGCGCGCGTGGTGCGCTGTCGCTGGATGCTCTGACCGAGCAGGCATTGAAGCTTTTCGTGGGAGAGCATTGATGTACCAATCGATTTTTGCGCCCGGCTTGCTCGCAGGCCAAGTGGTAGTGGTGACTGGGGGCGGCTCGGGGATCGGGCGCTGCACCGCGCACGAGGTGGCCCGCTTGGGTGCGCACGCGGTGCTCATCGGCCGCAAGCCTGAAAAGCTCTTGGCAGTGCAGGCCGAAATCATCGCTGACGGCGGCCACGCCAGCACGCACAGCTGCGACATTCGCGATGAAGCCGCAGTGGTGGAAGTGGTGAAAGCCATCGTGGCGGCGCAAGGCCGTATTGATGCGCTGGTGAACAACGCTGGCGGTCAGTACATGACCCCGCTGGAATCGATATCGGCCAAGGGCTGGGAAGCGGTGGTCGCCACCAACCTCACCGGGGGCTTCCTGATGGCACGCGAGTGCTACCGCCAGGCGATGACTGCGCATGGCGGCGCCATCGTCAACATCGTGGCGGACATGTGGGGCTCCATGCCCGGCATGGGGCACAGCGGCGCGGCCCGTGCCGGCATGGTGAGCTTGACCGAGACGGCAGCGCTTGAATGGGCGGTGAACGGGGTGCGCGTGAACGCCGTCGCGCCCGGCTACATCGCATCAAGCGGGATGGACCATTACCCGCCGGAAGCCGCGCAGGCGCTGCGCGCAATGCCCCGAACGGTTCCCTTGGGCCGCATGGGCAATGAGGCAGAAGTGTCTGCCGCCATCGTGTTCCTGATCAGCCCAGGCGCGAGTTTTATCAGCGGCACCACGTTGCGGGTGGACGGCGCCCGGCCGCAGGCGCGGATGGGTTTTCCGCTCCCACGGCCAGCAAGCGCAGTGCGTGCGCGCCCGGCGGTGCGCGAGTTTGGCGGCTTTCATCGCGCTGTCGTCCCGCGCATCTTTCAGGATGCGCCCGATGCCGCGTCCACAGTCCGGAGCGCTGAATGAAGCCCTTTGAATCGAGCTGGAACGCTGAGTCGCTCGCGGCGCAGCAGCGGCAAGCGTCCATGCTGGCGCGCCTGGATGCGCTGCGGGCGCTTGAAGATCGCGCGGCCAGCGCGTCTGCCAAATCGCAAGCCCGCTTCGACAAGCGCGGCCAGCTGTTGCCGCGCCAGCGGGTGGCGCTGTTGTTGGACGCCGGCGCACCCTGGATGCCGCTTTCAGCGCTGGCAGGTTACCTGCACGACACCCAAGACCCAGAGGCTTCGGTGCCCGGAGGCGGGGTGTTGGCTGGCATTGGTTTTGTGTCTGGCGTGCGCTGCATGGTGGTGGCTTCAGATTCCGGTATCGACGCTGGCGCGCTGCAGCCTATGGGGCTGGACAAACTGCTGCGCGTGCAACAGATCGCGCTGGAGCAAAAGCTGCCTTTCCTGCATTTGGTCGAGAGCGCGGGCGCCAACCTGATGCGCTACCGCGTGGAAGGCTTCGTGCAAGGCGGCTCGGTGTTCCGCAATCTCTCGCGCCTCTCCGCTGCGGGCATCCCGGTGATCACCGTGCAGCATGGTTCGGGCACGGCCGGTGGTGCTTACATGCCGGGCTTGTCCGACGTCGTCATTCTGGTGGAAGGCCGCTCGCGTGCCTTTCTGGCCGGGCCACCGCTCCTCAAAGCGGCGACAGGCGAGATCGCCACCGAGGAAGAGCTCGGCGGCGCCCTGATGCACGCCACGGTCTCGGGCCTGGGCGAATACCTGGCGCAGGATGACCGCGAGGCGATCTCCATCGCGCGCGACGTGGTGGCCAGCCTGGGTTGGACTCCTTCGTTCAATGCTGGTGAGTCGCCTGGACCGACCCTCCCGGCGGCCGACCTGCTGGGCCTGATGTCGGAAGACCTGCGCCAGCCGGTCGACATGCGCGAAGTCATGGCACGGCTGGTGGATGGATCCGAGCTGCTCGAATTCAAGGCGCTCTATGGTGCCGCCACCGTCTGCGCCCAGGGCCAGATCGGCGGACACGCGGTCGGCTTGATCAGCAACAACGGCCCCATCGATGTGGCCGGTGCCAACAAAGCCACGCACTTCATCCAGTGGATGTGCCAGCGCAATCAGCCTCTCATTTATCTGCAGAACACCACCGGCTACATGGTGGGCAAGGACAGTGAGCAGGGCGGGATGATCAAGCACGGCAGCAAGATGATCCACGCGGTCACCAACGCCACCGTGCCGCAGATCACCATCCAGTGCGGCGCCAGTTTTGGCGCCGGCAACTACGGCATGTGCGGCCGTGGTTATGAACCCAAGTTCCTCTTCAGCTGGCCCAGCGCCAAAACCTCGGTCATGGGCGCCGAGCAGGCCGCTCGCACCATGCAGATCGTTGGCGACGCCGCGCTTGAGCGCAAGGGCATCACGCCTGACGCGGAAAAGTCCAAGGCCCAGTTCGATCGCATCGTGCAGATGTTCGAAGCCCAGTCGGACGTGGCCGTTACCAGCGGATTGATGCTGGACGACGGCGTGATCGACCCGCGTGATACGCGCGACGTATTGCGCCAATGCCTGGATATGTGCGCGGACGCCAAAGCGCGGCGCCTCCGCCCCATGCAGTTCGGCGTGGCGCGCATGTAGACCCGCGCGATGACACCCCTATTTCAGACGGCAACCCACCGGAGACCTGTATGCAGCTCACCCACGAACACCGCGAAATTCAGAAAACCCTCAAGCGTTTCATCGAGCAGGAAATCAATCCGCATGTGGACGAATGGGAAGCCGCCGAGATGTTTCCCGCGCACGAGGTCTTCAAGAAGCTGGGCGATCTGGGCCTGCTGGGCCTGTGCAAGCCGGAGCAGTTTGGCGGCGCTGGCCTTGACTACTCCTATGGCCTCGCCATGGCCGAGGGTTTGGGCCACATCCACTGTGGCGGTGTGCCCATGGCGATTGGTGTGCAAACAGATATGTGCACCCCGGCGTTGGCGCGCTTTGGCAGCGACGAGTTGCGCGAACAGTTCCTCACGCCCGCCATCGCCGGCGACATGGTGGGCTGCATTGGTGTCTCGGAGCCCGCCGCCGGAAGCGATGTAGCAGCCATCAAGAGCCAGGCGCGCAAGGATGGCGACGACTACGTCATCAGCGGCCAGAAGATGTGGATCACCAACAGCCTGCAGGCCGACTGGATGTGCATGCTGGTGAACACCGGCGACGGCCCCGCGCACAAGAACAAAAGCCTGGTGATGGTGCCGATGCGCGATGGCCCCAATGGCAAGCTCACCAAGGGCGTCGAGGTCGCCAAAAAGATCCGCAAGATCGGGATGAACAGCAGCGACACCGGGCTGATCTATTTTGAC
>JBBSRE010000308.1:0-3984 GCA_038243365.1 Burkholderiales bacterium
TCTGGCCGCAGACGCACCGTGTAGCCCGTGATCACGCCGGCGTCTTCCAGCTTGCGCAACCGGTTTTGCACGGTGCCGCGTGAGACGCGCAACTTCTGCGCGAGCGCGGCGGCAGGGGTGCGGGCGTCGTCCCGCAGCAAGCCGAGTAGCTGTCGGTCGGTGTCGTCGATCTTGTACATAACGTCAATTATTGCTGCCGTTTTGGTACATTCCTCGTGCTTTAGACACGTTTATGGCGCTATGCATTGGTAGGGTGGTCGAAACACAATCTTCTGATGCGCATTCAGGAGACAAAATTGACCCGTCTTGTTGACCTTCCCGACCTGGCGCAGCTAGCGCACGACATCGGCCCCGCGGCCCTCATCGAGCTTCTTGCACAGAGTATTGAGTCAGAATTTTTGCGGTGGAACGAATTTGACAAATCCGCGCGCAGCGCCTGTCACAGTGCATGCGGCGTGATTGAGCTGATGCCTGTGGGCGGTGCCACGCACTACAGCTTCAAATATGTCAACGGCCACCCGGACAACCCGGCCCGCGGCCTGCCAACAGTGATGGCCTTCGGCGTTCTGGCCGAGGTGGAAACGGGCTACCCGTTGCTGCTGTCTGAACTGACTTTGACGACTGCCTTGCGCACCGCTGCCACTTCTGCCTTGGCCGCGCGCGCGCTGGCTCGGCCGAACAGCCGGCGCATGGCGCTGATTGGCAACGGCGCGCAGAGCGAGTTCCAGGCGATTGCCTTTCATGCACTGCTTGGCATCGACGAGGTGTACGCCTTTGATGTCGACTCCGCCGCCACCGAAAAACTGATACACAACCTCGCGGACGTTCAAGGCCTGCGTGTGCATCGTGCCGCTTCGGCGGAAGAAGCTGTGCGCGGCGCCGACATCGTGACTACGGTGACAGCCGACAAGGCACGCGCCACCATCCTGACGCCCGACATGATTGAACCCGGCATGCACCTCAATGCCGTCGGCGGCGATTGCCCCGGCAAGACCGAGCTGCATCCAGACGTGCTGCGCGGGGCGCGCATCTTTGTCGAATACGAGCCGCAGACACGCATCGAAGGCGAAATTCAGCAGCTCGCGCCCGACCACGCGGTGACTGAGCTCTGGCAGGTAATAGCCGGCCAGGCACCGGGGCGCACCTCTGCGCAGGAAGTGACGGTGTTCGATTCGGTCGGCTTTGCGCTGGAAGACTACGCGGCCCTGCGCTTGCTGCACCGTCTGTCGCAGGAGCGCGGCATCGGGCGCGATGTGGAATTGGTGCCCAGCGACGGCGACCCGAAAGACCTGTTCGGCCGCACGCGCAGCGCTGGGGCCACCGCGCGCTTGCGCCGCGTGGCCTGAGCGTGCTATTCACATTCACATCGCCCCAACATGCCCTCCCCTAGCCTCCAGGCACCCGCTGCCGTGGTCATGGTGCGTCCGCGCCACTTCACACCCAACCCGGAAACCGCGGCCGACAACGCATTCCAATCACATACAGCGGACCATCCTCTGGATGAAACGACGTCCCAGCGGGCCTACTCCGAGGTCAGCGACGCCGCCGCGCGGCTCGAAGAGGCGGGCGTTCGCGTGCACCTGTTTGACGACGACGGTCGCAAGCACACGCCAGACAGCGTCTTTCCCAACAACTGGTTCTCCACGCACTCTGGCGGCCACGTGGCGCTCTACCCGATGTTTGCCAGCAGCCGACGGCGCGAGCGGCGCGGCGACATCATCGAGCTGCTCAAGGCCGAGTACCGCGTGCAGGATGTGATCGACTACTCCGGCCTGGAGCACGACAGCATGTTCCTCGAAGGCACCGGCGCGATGGTGCTGGACCATGTGGCCCGCATCGCCTACACGGCGCAGTCGAACCGCGCCAACCCGGTGGCGCTGGAACGCTTTTGTACGCACTTCAACTTCGAGCCCATGGCCTTCGCCACGGCCGATGCGACAGGCCAGGCCTGCTATCACACCAACGTGATGCTGTGCGTGGGGACCGATTTTGTGCTGGGCGGCTTTCACCTGATCGCCGATCCACAGCGCCGCGAAGCGGTTCGCGCGCGCCTGGCCGAGGGCGGGCGCGACGTGATTGACCTGGATGCCCGTCAGATCGGCGAGTTTGCCGGCAACGCACTGGAGCTGACCGGCCGCGGCGGGCAGCGCCTACTGGCCTTGTCGGAGCGGGCCGCCGCGAGTTTGACGCGTGCGCAAAAAACGGCCATCGAGCGTAGCGCCCATCTGCTGCCACTGCAGGTGCCCACCATTGAACTGGCCGGTGGGTCGGTGCGCTGCATGCTGGCGGGTATTCACCTGGCTCGGCGCTGAGTGGCATTCCTTGCGCAGACTGCTCCCTGGCCAAGGGCGTCTACGCGGCCTTGGGAACGCGCAAAAGTTTTAGTCATTTCGGGCTCTAGCGCCCATTGATAGAGCGCAAGCAGCTATCTTTACTGTAGCATTTTTCCGTCTTCGCCCACTGCTTGCGTGCGCTCTTCGCGCAGCACCATGGTGCGCGCGACCTGAGCGAGCCAGACCACTGCGAACAAGCAAGCCAAAACGATCAACCATTGGCCAAGTCGCGCCTGGTCGTCCAACAAATAGGCGTTGCAGATGCGCACGGGGGAATCGGCATAGAGCTGGCCGGCCACAGCCGTCATAGGCAATACATTCCCAAGAAAGAAGCCTTGCACCACCAGCCCCGCTGCGCGCCACGACAAGCGCAGCGCAGCGCCTGCCAAGCACAACAGGGTGAACTTGGCAGCCTCCACAGGCGGCTCCACCAACGCCAAATCCAGCGCACGCGGCACCATTAGCAAGCTGAGAATGCATCCGGCGGCCAAAAGGCCCGCAATGCCGTAGGCATTCCATCGCGCAATGGCAGCGCGTGCGCGCGGACCCGCAGCGCCCACGAGCAGCGCGCCTGCCAGCAGCAGCAGCGGGGCTTGGAGCAGCATATGGCGCAGCATGCTCGTTTCCAGCAAAGTGCGCACGTTCGGCACGGCCAGCGTAACTGCGAGCAGCAGCCCGGCGATCATTTGCCCACGCCGTGTGAGCACCCGCGCAAAGTGACCTTTCATGTGCCCCCCTTGGCTGCGAGATGGCGCGCATAGTTGAGTGCCATCTCACGCTCTGCGATATCGAAGATGCGCACCAGGCGACCTTGCGCATCCAGCACCAGCAGCGCCGCGTTGTGCTCGAAATCGCCTCGTCCGTCGGGCACCACCACCACCTGAAGCCTGCGCAGTAAAGCGGCAGACTCACGCGCTTCGGGCACGCGCGCGAACTGCCACAACTCCGGGTCAGCGCCCAAGCCGCGCGCATAGGCAGCCAAGCGCTCAGGCGTGTCGTAGGCGCCGTCGAAGCTGATCGACATCAGGCGAACCCCTGCGCTGGAAGCCGATTCGCCTTGTTGCTGCAGGCTGTTCTGCATCTGCTGGAACACACTGCCCAAGCTCAGACATATCGTTTCGCAGCGGGTGTAGATGAAATCCATCACGGTGACACGGCCTGGCGCGGTAAGCCATTGGGTCAGCGGCTGCGCGGGCAAGCCGGGGCCTTCAACCTGCACCTCGGGCACCGGCACGGGCTGTAAAGCCACTTCAAGGCGGCGCGCGCCTTCGGCCGTCCACACCTGGAAATCGTGCGTCAGCCACTGAGCCCCGCCATAGCTGGCGGCAACCAGCAGCAGCGCGGCCATCACGGTACGCAGCACAGCTGTTTCCTAGGGCCTCAACTCGCCGGCGCAACCGCCAACGCCTTCAATGCAGCGCCGCCTTCGAACGGCGTGGTGCGCTTGCTGGCTTGGCGTTCGCGTTCGAACACTTCAGCTCTGACTTCGTCCGATGTGTTCGACCAACTGCTGCGGATATAGGTCGCGACGGCAGCGAGCTCAGGGTCGCTCAGCTGCGTAAACGCCGGCATGGCGCCGTTGTAGTTCGTGCCTGCCACTTCGATATCGCCTTGAACGCCATGCAGCAAGATGTTGACCAGCACGCGCTCA
>JBBSRE010000309.1:0-3973 GCA_038243365.1 Burkholderiales bacterium
CATGCACGCGGTGCTGGTGGACGTGCAGCATCGCCTGTCGTCGGAACAGTTCAGCGAAAGCGCGGTGTGGCAGTTGTCTGCCCAAGCGGCGCTTGATGCCACTGGCGCGGAGGGCGCTTTTGTGCAGCTGCGAGACGGTAACCGCCAGCGCATGGCGGCGTCCGCAGGAACGCCTTGCCCTTCGCCGCAGTTGTTGGCGGTGCTGGGTGATGCTACCGGGTGGCTGAAGTGGGCACATGGCCACGCGGTGCAGGTACTGGCCATTGACGAAGACCACCTGCCGGTGGCAGACGCTAGCGACACCGTTCTCTTGCGCACAGCGCTCTCGCGTGGCAACAGCGTGGTGGGAACCGTCACTGTGTGGTCGCGCGGCACGGCACGAGGTTTTGAGGTGCGCGACATGGCGCATTTGAAAATCCTGAGCGAAGTGGTGAGCGCACAGCTTCAAGTGCGGGCCGTGGCAGACCAATTGCGCGCCTCCCAGCAGCAATACAAGCTGCTTTTTGAAGCGCACCCCTCACCCATGTACGTCTTTGCGCAAGATGAAAGCCTGCGCTTTTTGGCGGTCAACGACGCCGCGGTGCAGCAATATGGCTACACACACGAAGCTTTTCTGCAGATGACGCTTCAAGACTTGTGGCCGGTCAAGGAACGCGACGCATTTTTTGATGCAGCGCAGGCCCGTATTGGATCGGGGAACTACAAAGAACTTCCACAGGTGCACCGGCGTAGCGACGGCGGCCTGATCAACGTCGAAGTCAGTTCGCACGAGTTTCTTTTTGACGGTCTACCTGCGCGCCACACCATGGCATTGAACGTGACAGACCGCGTGGCCGCGGAGCGAGAAATAGTGCGTATGGAGCGCGCGCGTCATTTGCTCAGCGCCTGCAACGAAGCCCTGGTGCGTGCGGACTCGGAATCTGAAATGCTGAACGCGGTATGCGCTGTCACGGTAAACGTGGGTGGCTACCGCATGGCCTGGATCGGCCTTGCGCAGCATGACGCTGCCAGCACCATCACTTGCGCTGCACATGCGGGCGCCAGCGACGGCTATCTGGAAAACCTGACATTTTCATGGGATGCCGACCGCCCCGAAGGTCGGGGACCTTCGGGCGTGACGATCCGCACGGGAAAAGCCGTCGTGGTGCGCGATGTGCGCCAAGCACAGGATTACAAAGACCTGACCGACCGTCTGCTTCGTCGCGGTTTCTACGGGATGGTGTGTTTGCCCTTGCGCGATGGCGAACACACCTTTGGCGTTCTGTACCTGTATGCGCCCGAGGTGCTCAACCTCAGTAGACAGGAAGTCCAGCTGCTCGAGGAGCTTGCTCAGGACCTGGCTTTTGGTGTAACCAACCTGCGCGCCCGGCACGAGCAGCAGCGCATACAAGCGGCTGTTCTCAAGGTCGCCGCGACGGTCTCGGCGAGCACCGGCAACGCGTTCTTCAAGGACCTGACCTTGAACATGGCGCAGGCCGTAGGAGCGGAATCGGCATGCTTAGGCAGGTTTCTTCCCAACAGCACTGGCACCCCTGAAAAGCTGATGACTCTGGCCTTGGTCGTCAACGGCGAGTTGGTGCCGAACGCCGAATACACGCTGCGCGGCACGCCGAGCGAACGGCTCGTGTCGCAATATCAGTTGTGTGTAGCGGAGCAATTGCGTGCCCAGTTCCCAGACTCGGTGGTGGTGGGCAAGACCAGCGCTGAGGCCTATGTAGGGCAGCAGCTGTGCGACAGCAGCGGCGTCGCAACGGGGGTGTTGTTTGTACTTTTTCGCGACCGGCTGCACAACGCAGCCTTTGTCCAGTCCACGCTGCAGATCTTTGCTTCCCGCGTGTCAGCGGAGATGGAGCGACAACTGGCCGACCAGCAGATCCGCTGGCAGGCCTCGATGCTGGACCAGGCACGCGACGCGATCTTGGTGCTCGACTTGAACCAGCGTGTCACGTACTGGAACAAGGGCGCCGAACGACTCTACGGCTGGAGTAGCGCAGAGGTGCTGGGCCAATGCGTCGATGACCTGTTGCACGTAAAAGAGTCCGACTTCCAAGAAGCCGCCGCGCGGGTGCTGGAAGACGGCGAATGGGCTGGCGAAATGGCCCAGCAGCACCGCGACGGTTCCGTGATTGACACCGAGGGTCGCTGGACCCTGGTGCATGGTGCCCCTGGTGAGCCCAACAGCATTCTTGCCATCAGTGCCGATATCCGTGAGCGCAAATCGACCCAGCGCGAGATTCAACGCCTGGCGTTCTACGACGTTCTCACCGGCCTGCCCAACCGCATGCTTCTGTTGGACCGCGCCGAGAGCGCTTTGGCTCAGGCGGCGCGCAGCCACAGCGGCGGTGCCATGCTGTTCATTGACCTGGACAACTTCAAAACCCTCAACGACACCCTGGGCCACGACAAGGGCGACCTTTTGCTGCAACAGGTGGCAGGGCGCTTACAGACCTGTGTGCGCGGTAGTGACACCGTGGCTCGCCTGGGAGGCGACGAGTTCGTGGTGATGCTGAGCGCACTGTCCAGTGACACCCAAGGGCGTGCCATGGAAGCCAGCGCTGTTGCAGAGAAAATTCTCACCCTCTTGGCCATGCCGTACCAGCTGGGCAGCTACCACTACCGAACGACGCCGAGCATCGGAATTGCGCCTTTCTCGGGGGGCGGTGAGACGGTCGGAGATTTGCTCAAGCAGGCCGATCTGGCGATGTACCAGGCCAAGATGGGCGGGCGCAACACCATGCGGTTTTTCGATCCAAAGATGCAGGCCGTGGTCTCCGCGCGCGCAGAGCTGGAAACCGATATGCGCTCTGCGCTGGCGCAAGGTGAGTTCTCGCTGCACTACCAGCCCCAGGTCCGACACAACGGTGAAATCCTGGGTGTGGAAGCGCTGGCCCGCTGGACCCACCCCGTCAAAGGCATGATTTCGCCTGCCGAGTTCATCCCGGTGGCTGAAGACACCGGTTTGATCCTTACGCTGGGTCGCTGGGTGCTGCACACCGCTTGCCGCACGCTGGCACAGTGGCAGCTTGATCCGGGCTTGCGCCATCTGAGCATGGCGGTCAATGTGAGCTCCAAGCAGTTCCGTAGCTCCACCTTCGTCGATGATGTTTCGCGCATCCTGGCCGTTACCGGCGCTCCAGCTCGCAACCTCAAACTGGAGCTGACCGAAAGCGTGTTGGTCGAGAACGTTGAGAACATCATCGCCACCATGGAGGCCCTGCGCCTGCTGGGTGTGAACTTCTCGCTGGACGACTTCGGCACCGGATATTCCAGCCTGAGCTATCTCAAACGCATGCCACTGCAACAGCTCAAGATCGACCAGAGCTTTGTACGCGATCTGCTCAGCGATCCCAACGACGCTGCGATTGTCGACACCATTGTTGCGCTTAGTGCGGCCTTGGGGCTCGATGTCATTGCCGAAGGGGTAGAGACCCTGGATCAACGCGAAATGCTGCTGGAGGCCGGCTGCATGACCTTTCAGGGCTATCTTTACAGCCAGCCTCTGACCTCCACTGAGCTGGACGACCTCCTGAACTCGCAGGACACAAGCGCAAGCCCCAGCGTTTGACGGGCTACGACTGCCGCGAGTGCGCAGGTGGCGGGCAGACCGAGTTCAGCCAGCCGCGGAACCGGAACCGCAGGGTCCTGGGTGCTTCTTCAGTTCCCTTCTTTCTCCTTGAGAAGTGGGAGGTCGTGGTTGAAGAAGCACTCGGTCGTGGACAAGCCGCTTTTGTCGAGCGGCGCGATGCACTTGTCAGCGCCGCTTCTGTGTGGATATCTGGTGGCAGCGCACCGCCGCGAATGGGGAGAAAAATCGGCCTACTCCTGCACGGTGCACAAATGGCAAATGGCAAGTGGCAAGTGGCAAGTTGCGCAACTTTTACCAACAGACTTATCCACAATTTCAGTCAAATTCCCGTAGTTCCCTGCAGCTCCCGCCACTGAAAAGCACCGAAGCTCGTTCCCTCACTTAGGG
>JBBSRE010000310.1:0-3948 GCA_038243365.1 Burkholderiales bacterium
AAATTGCGCGAGTGAGATGCCTTTGGCCTCAGCGTGGGCTTTGAGCTTTTGGGCGATGACCAGCGATTCTTCGCGGAACTCAGTCTCCTGAATACGGTGGTCGCCGCGCGCTGCGCGGGTGCCGTCGGCGGGGGCCTCGCCGGGTGCGTATTTGCCGGTGAGGACGCCACGCGCGATAGGGCTGTAGGGCGCGACGCCGATGCCGAAATGCTCGCAGGCCGGCAAAATTTCGACCTCGGGCATTCGGTTGAGCAGGTTGTAGTACGGCTGGCAAACCACGGGGCCGGGCATGCCGATTCGCTCCGCGAGGCGCACCATCTCTGCGATGCGCCAACCTCGGAAGTTGGAGACGCCCCAGTAGCGCACCTTGCCGCTTCGAATCATGTCTTCCAGCGCCCGCAACGGCTCTTCCAGATTCATGCCGGTGAAATCGCGGTGCAGGTAGTAGATGTCGATGTGGTCGGTTTGCAGTCGCCGCAGGCTGGCTTCCAGCTCGCGCAGCATCCACGCCCGGGAGTAGTGGCTCTCGTTCACCCGCCCGGACATCTTGTTGCCCAGCTTGGTCGCCAGCACCCAGTCGTGCCGGGTGGCTTTGAGGATGGCGCCCAGCATGGTTTCCGATGCGCCCGCGGTGTACACATCGGCGGTATCAATAAAGTTGACGCCCTGCGCATGCGCGTCGTCGACGATTCGCTGTGCTTCGGTCTGCTCCGTCTGGTCGCCGAACATCATCGTGCCCAGGCACAGGGCGGATACCTGGAGGTTGCTGCTGCCGAGATTGTTGTAGTGCATGAAACACTGTAAACGGACTGCCTCTTTGGGTCACGCGGGGCGCGAACCCGCGACCCTATTGTGTGACTTGCGTCCGCCTCCGGCGACAGCATGCGGTCATCGGGAGACAGCGCTGCGGTGGGGCGTTAAGCCGCTCCAGTTTTTTGTTCCGTGTCACTGTGGCTGAGCGGCGACGCCAGCCCTCCCAACTTGCAACGCCAGCTCAGCATCTGGCCAACGCATAACAAGAACCGGCTTACGGCTGCGCGTTCGCACGCACCATCTCTCTGAAGTCGCCGGACAACCGCTCATCTGCCACCACGGCCCGCCAAAAACGCAGTGCCAATGCTTGCGCTTCTCCCCACACGTCGCGGGTCGCGTCGGTCGGCGCCATGGCGGCCGCATCCAGTGTCTGCGCGACCAGTTCCCCCGCAATCGGCATGTAGAGCATGGGCAGCATGTCGTAGGTGGGCGAGAGGCGCCAGTCGTCTTCCACCAGCACCAGCGAAATGTTGCCGTAATGCCGGTCGGTGTTGCCGATCAGGCGGCCGTACGCCTCGAGCAGCCGCAGGGTTCGGGCGTCTTCCTCGGTCAGCAACGGCGGCTCGTGGGCGCGCATGCGCCCTGCGGTGGCGGCCCAGTTGTCCATGTCACCGATGTACTGGGCGTCGTAGACCAGCAGGGAAACCATGCCGAGACGGCCGGGTGGTGTGGTGGGTGGTGCGGCGGGTGGTGCGGCGTTTAGTGCTTCTCCAGCATCGGGGAGCGCCTCCACATTCCACGGCGAATGGCGGTCGAAGCGCTCGGACTCCAGAAACACGCGGCCTTCCTGAACGAAAACCTGTGTTGGGGCGGCGGGCAGGCCAGCGTGCGCCAATACTTGTAGCGCGAGGTGCTCGCACAGCAGCAAGTCCCGCGTGCGCTGGTCGGCGGGGCTGCTGCCTGCGTTGGAAAATTTGACGATGACGCTGCGGCCCTGCGTGATGCAGCAGAACTTGGGCTGCTCACCGCCCGCGGAAGAACCCGGCAGCGTGCCTTGCAGTGCGCCTTGGGCCAGCGCGGGGTAGTCGGCGGCGGAGTCGGCACACACCAACCGTTGGGCCAGCGATTCGAAGCGCGGGCGCGAGGCCTCACCCACCAGCAGGTTGCCGGGCAGATCTTCGCCGGCCAGTGCCAGGGCACGCAGGGCGTCGTCATCGGACCAGTGGCGCGGGTCGGTGGGCAACTGCAGTTCCGGGTGGGTGTGAGCAAAGTTGCGGCCCATAAAGCCCTGGGGCCGCATATCGGCCAGGAACCACGGCAGGCCATCGTGCCGCTCGGTGACGCCGTCTTCTTCATCGACCCAGAAGCCGCCACCCGCCAGCGGCACCATGCGCGCAAAGGGCTGGGGCATGCCCTCGCCGCTGACGCGGTGAATGAGGACCTCGGTTCCCAGGCCGCGCACCTTGCGCGGCAGCAGGTAGCGCTGTGAGCGCGCCGCCCCGGTCTTGCTGATTTGACCCGCTGCGATGAGCGGCGCCAGCGCGCGCGAGACAGTAGGCTGGCTCACGCCAAGGCCCTCCGCCAGCTCTGCACTAGTGGCAACGCCTCGCTGGCGTCGCAAGATGCCTAGCAGGGCTTCGGTGCGCGGGGTGGTTTCGGTCATGGGCTATTTTATGAATAAATACTTATACCGATTCCCGCTGCTACGCAGTCCTTTAGTGCATAGATAAATTCGGCCTCGCTTTCTCGTGGCTGCCTTTCAGGTCGGATTTCAGCTTTGATTGGAAGATACTATCTATTTAATAGCTGCTAGCGCTTACTGGATAAGCGCTAGCAGCTATTTTTATCATATTTTTCGATGTGGCCCCCCGCGATTGCTGTGTTCGCCGGGCCTCTGCCAACGTCTCAGACGATCAGGCCGTGGAAGGCCCGTCTGAGCCGGCCTGTTACTCCGGCGCGTTCCGGGCTTTGGGCAGCAACGCGGCCACGATGCCGAGTAACGGCAGGTAGGCGATGGCTCGGTAGACAAACTCGATGCTGGTTTTGTCTGCCATCAAACCCAGCAGGGCCGCGCCCAGGCCGCCCATCCCAAACGCAAAGCCGAAGAACATCCCGGACACCATGCCGATTTTTCCCGGCATGAGTTCCTGCGCGTAGACCAGGATGGCCGAGAACGCAGACGACAGCACCAGCCCGATCACGATCGTGAGTGCGGTCGTCCAGAACAGATCCGCATGGGGCAGCAGCAATGCAAACGGTGCGACACCGAGGATGGAGACCCAGATCACCGGCTTGCGCCCGATGCGATCACCAATAGGCCCGCCGGCGAGCGTGCCGATGGCCGACGCAAACAGGAAGATGAACAGATGCACCTGCGCACTCTGCACCGACACGCCGAACTTATCGATCAAGTAGAAAGTGTAGAAACTGCTGATGCCTGCGATGTAGAAATACTTGGAAAAAATCAGCACCAGCAACACGCCAATGGCAAAAAGCACCACGCGGCGTGGGTATGGCGACCCGGGCACGTCCCGCACGTGTCCCAACCCTGCTGCAGTTGCAACGTGGTGCGCGGCGTACCAACGGCTCACCCGCAGCAGCAAGGCGATGGCCACCAGGGCAATGAGCCCAAACCACGCAATGCTGCGCTGGCCAAACGGCACGATCACCGCCGCTGCAAGCAATGGGCCAATCGCACTGCCTGTATTGCCACCGACCTGAAATATCGACTGCGCGAGCCCGTGTTGGCCGCCGGAAGCCAGACGTGCAATGCGCGATGACTCCGGATGAAAAACCGCGGAACCCAGGCCCACAAATGCAGCGGCGAGCAGCAGCACGGAGTAGGTCGGCGCGTACGCCAGAAGGATCAAACCGCACAAGGTGGAGACCATGCCGAACGGCAGCGAATACGGCTTGGGACGGCGGTCGGTGTACAGCCCGATAAGGGGCTGCAACAGAGACGCGGTCAGCTGATAGGTCAGCGTGATGAGGCCGATCTGGGCAAAGCTCAGATGGAAATTGCCTTTGAACACCGGGTACAGCGCCAGAATGAGCGACTGCATCATGTCGTTCACCATGTGCGAGGCGCTGATCGCACCTAGGACGCGGTACGAGGCCTTGGAGGACAGAGACGGTCTGGGCGTGGCGGCGACACTGGACATTTCGATAGATTTCCGGGGTGAGGTGCGCTACCCG
>JBBSRE010000311.1:0-3924 GCA_038243365.1 Burkholderiales bacterium
GCTCCAACCGCTAACACTCCCGGCATGCCCTCTTCAGCGCCAACCCCGGCCGAAGCACGCTGGGACGGGCGCATCGTGCTGGCTTTGCCGTCCCGCTAAGGCCCGTCACCGCGCCATGGCACGCACTCCGTCCCCATCCGCTCGCCAGCGCAGCGCAGCGACCTTGGCAGCCCCAGGGTTTGCGCGACGCGCAGCGCCTGCGCAGGCGCTGCGCTCGCCCTGGGGCTGGGCGCTGGTGGGCGCCGTGCTGGGCGCCTTTGCGGCCGTGGTGCTCACGCTACCGGCCCAGTGGTTGGCCTCTGGTCTGGCCCGCGCCACTGAGGGGCAAGTACAGTTGCTGGCGCCGCGCGGCAGCGTGTGGACGGGCTCTGCGCAGCTGGTGCTCTCCGGCGGCTTCGACAGTCAAACCGCCAGCGCGCTGCCCGGGCGCGTGAGCTGGCGCCTTCGGCCCGCCGGCAGCGGCCTGCGCGCCGCCCTATCGGCCGACTGCTGCACCGGCGCAGAGCCGCTGCGCGCCGTGTTGCAACCTCGCTGGGGCGGCCTGCGGGTGCAGGTGGCCGATGGCGCAAGCCGCTGGCCGGCGCATGTGCTCGTCGGGCTGGGCACGCCCTGGAACACCTTGCAGTTGCAAGGACAACTCTCGCTCTCCACGCAGGGGCTTGTGGTGGAATCAGTCCGCGGGCGCACCGTGCTGGCCGGCAATGCGCAGCTGGACGCACAAGCGGTGTCGTCGCGCCTTTCCACGCTGCGGCCCATGGGCAGCTACCGGCTGGCGCTGAGCGGTGGCGAAGCACCCTCCTTGCAGCTGTCCACGCTGTCGGGCGCGCTTCAGCTCTCGGGCAGCGGCCAATGGGTGGGGCAGCGGCTTCGCTTTTCCGGTGAGGCGCAGGCCGCCCCGGGCCGCGAACAGGCCCTGTCCAACCTGCTCAACATCATCGGACGGCGCAGTGGCGCGCGCTCCCTCATCACGCTTGGGTAACCATCTTCTATGCTGAACACGACTCCGAACCGCCTCAAGCGAACTATCGTTTCCATAGCTGCTTGCGCACTATCCATAAGCGCTACAGGCCTAAATCATGCTCAAACGGCAACGCCCAACCCACAAAGTGTGCGGCCGGGCGAACCGGTCACGCTGAACTTCGTCAACGCCGAAATCGAAGCCGTGGCCCGCACCATGGCGACCATCACCGGGCGCAACGTGGTGGTGGACCCACGCGTCAAGGGCCAGCTCAACCTGAGCACCGAGCGCGCGGTCACGCCCGCCGCCGCATTCCAACAGTTCCTCGCTGCACTTCGTTTGCAGGGCTTTACGGTGGTCGAAGCAGGCGGGCTCTACAAGGTGGTGCCCGAGGCGGAAGGCAAGCTGCAAGGCAGCAGTGTGCAGATATGGAAAGGCGGCGCGCCGACCAACACCGCTGGTGGCGGGCAGATCGTCACGCAGATCTTCAAGCTCAATTTTGAGAACGCGGCCAACCTGGTGCCGGTGCTGCGCCCGCTCATCAGCCCCAACAACACCATCAACGTGAACCCCGGCAACAACTCGCTGGTGATCACCGATTACGCCGACAACCTGCAGCGTCTGGGCCGCATCGTGGCGGCCATGGATGTCTCCAACGCCAGCGATGTCGAAGTCATTCCGCTCAAAAACGCGATTGCCACCGACCTGGCGCCGCTGGTTGCGCGCCTGATCGACGGCGGCAGCAGCTCCACTGGCTCCGCCGTGCCCGGCGCGGTGCAAGGGTCCACCGACACCGCCTTCAAGACGACTCTGCTGGCGGAGCCCAACAGCAATTCGCTGATCCTGCGCGCCGCCAATCCGGCGCGTGTGGCGCAGGTACGCGCGCTGGTGCAAAAGCTCGACCAGCCGCCGCTACCCGGCAGCAGCGCGGCCAGCGGCAATATCCATGTGGTCTATCTGAAGAACGCCGATGCGGCCCAGCTGGCCACCACGCTGCGCGCAGCTATGTCGGCGGGCGGCTCAGCGCTTTCCGGCAGCGGAGGGAGCGCAGGCGGCGCATCGCGCAGTCAATCCACCGGGCTGCCGCAAACGGGCGCTGGCGCTGGCGGCGGCATTGGAGCCGGCGTGGGTGGAAGCGGCGGCGGTGGTGGGCTCAGCAGCAGCGGCGGTCAACTGGGCGGAGCCAGCAGCACCGGGCCTTCCACCGGCGGGCAAATTCAGGCCGACACTGCCACCAACTCGCTCATCATCACCGCGCCCGAGCCCCAGTACCGACAGCTGCGCTCAGTGATCGACCAGCTCGACGGCCGGCGTGCACAGGTACTGGTGGAGAGCCTGATCGTCGAAGTCAACGCCACCAAACTGGCCGAGTTCGGCATCCAGTGGCAAGGCCTTCTGGGCAAACAGGGCGACGGCACCATAGGCGTCATCGGCACCAACTCGGACCAGTCGGGCGCCAATATCATCAGCCTTGCCGCAGCGCTGGCCAGCAAGTCACTCTCTACCGCAGCAACTGCAGCCGGCGCGCTGGGCGCGGGGTTGAACCTCGGAATTGCGCCCCGCATCAACGGTCAGTACTACCTGGGAGCGTTGGCCAACTTCCTGCAAAACAGTGGCGATGCCAACGTGCTGTCCACGCCCAACCTGATGACGCTGGACAACGAAGAAGCCCGCATCGTCATTGGCAACAATGTTCCGTTTCCGACGGGCTCCTACGCCAACACCGGGGGCAGCGGCGGCGCCGTCAACCCTTTCACCACCGTGGAGCGTAAAGACGTCGGTTTGATGCTGCGGGTGCGCCCGCAAATCAGCGAAAACGGCTCGGTCAAGATGTCCATCTACCAGGAGGTGTCGAAGATCGACGCCAGCACCCTGAAGGACCCGAATGGCCCCACCACCAGCAAACGTGCCATCGAATCAAACGTGGTGGTAGACGACGGAAGCATCATCGTCATCGGTGGCCTCTTAGAAGACTCTTACAGCTCGGCCGAAGACAAGGTGCCGGTGTTTGGCGATATCCCCGTCTTCGGCAATCTGTTTCGCAGCGAGAACCGCTCGCGTCGTAAAACCAACTTGATGGTATTCCTGCGGCCTACCGTGGTGCGCGATGCCGCCACCAGCGACACCGTGATGATCGACCGCTACGAGGCGATTCGCGCGCTGCAGCAAGTCACGCAGCCCGCCCCCAGCGTCCTGCTGCGCTCGGTATCAGACGCCCCCATCCTGCCGCCACTGCCTCAGCGCAGCGTCGGCTCGCCCAGCCCGGCGCTGTCCAAGCCCCTGCCGGCGCGCACCAACATCGTGACCACCCCGCTCACCAGCTACGGAAACGCTCAGTCCAGCAACCCCCTCTTCCCTGAAGGCGACTGAGCACCATGGCTTACCCCCTGCCGTACGCCTTTGCCCGAACCAGCCAGCTGCTGCTGGAGTCGGAAGGCGAACAGATGGTGCTCTGGCACGGCCCCACGCCCGCCACCGCGGCGCTGGGTGAAGTGCTGCGCAAATACTCAGTGCAGCACCTGCAGCCGCTTGACGCACATGCACTGGCACAGCGCATCAGCGCCGCTTATTCGCAACGTGAATCGAGCGCCGCTACGGTGGTGAGCGAGGTTGAATCCGACGCCGATCTCTCGCGCATGATGCAAGAGCTGCCCGCCGTAGAAGACCTGCTGGAGGCAGCGGACGACGCGCCCATCATCCGCATGCTCAACGCCCTCCTCACACAGGCCGCGCGCGATGGCGCCAGCGACATTCACATCGAGCCCTACGAGCGCCATTCCAGCGTGCGTTTTCGGGTGGACGGCACGCTGCGCGAAGTGGTGCAGCCCAACCGCGCGCTGCATGCGGCTCTGATCTCGCGTCTGAAGATCATGGCGGATCTGGATATCTCCGAAAAACGCCTGCCGCAAGACGGCCGCATCAGCCTGCGCCTGGGCACCAAGGCCATCGACGTGCGCGTCTCCACC
>JBBSRE010000312.1:0-3920 GCA_038243365.1 Burkholderiales bacterium
CGCCATCTCCAGCACTGCTGTTCTCGTCGCTCTTGCCTTCGCTGGCGCTGCCCATGCGCAGGAGCAGGAAGTCATCATCGGCCACAGCGGCCCGCTGTCAGGCCCGAACGCCTTTGCCGGCAAGGACAACGAAAACGGTGTGCATCTCGCCATCGAGGAACTCAACGCCAAGAAGATCAAGGTCGGCGGCAAAACCGTGGTGTTCAAGCTTGACACCGAAGACGACCAATGCGACGCCCGCAATGGTGTCAGCGTGGCGCAGAAGTTTGTCGATGACGGGGTGAAGTACGTCATGGGCCCCTATTGCTCCGGCGTCGCCATCCCTGCCTCGCGCATTTACAGCCAGGGCGATGTCATGGTTTCCACCGTCGGCACCAACCCCAAAGTCACCGACAACGGCTACAAGAACCTGTTCCGCATGGTGGCCAGCGATTCGCAGATCGGCGCCAACATGGCGACCTACGCCGCGAATGTGATGAAGGTCAAGCGCGTCGCCGTGATTGATGACCGCACTGCATTCGGCCAGGGCGTCGCTGACGAATTCACCAAGGAAGCCAAGAAGCTTGGGCTGCAAGTGCTAGGCAGGGAGTTCACCACGGACAAATCCACCGACTTCCTCGCCATCCTGACCAACCTCAAAGCCAAAGACCCCGAAGCCATTTTCTTCGGTGGCTACGCGCCACAAGCGGCTCCCATGACGCGGCAGATGAAGCAGCTGGGCATGAAGACCAAGCTACTGGGCGGCGATACGCTGTGCAGCCCTGAAGTCGGCAAGCTGGGCGGTGATGCGGTAAACGAAACGGTCTACTGTGCGCAGGGCGGCAGCATGCTCGACAACATCGAATCCGGCAAAGCCTTCAAGGCCAAGTACAAGGCGCGCTTTAACCGCGACGCCGATGCGTACGCTCCGTCTTTCTATGACCAGACCATGCTGATCGGCAATGCGATTGAAAAAACCGACTCGATTGACCCCAAGAAGGTCGGCGACTACATCTACAAGTCCAGCTACAAGGGTGTGTCAGGCACCTACGCGTACGATGAAAAAGGCAACCTGAAGCAGGCTCCCATCACGGTGAGCACCTTCCGCGACGCAAAACCTGTGCCGCTCGCCAGCTACTGATCGTCTCCTCCTTGCCCGCGCGATTTCGCAAGGTCGAAATGGCGCGGAAAGCGCATGGCCTGCAGTCTGCAGGCCTTTTTTTCGGATGTTTTCTGCCATGCAACGCATCACCATCATCGACTCTCACACCGGCGGCGAGCCCACGCGGCTGGTGGTGGACGGCTTTCCCGATCTGGGCACCGGCAGCATGCTGGAGCGCCGCGCGCTGCTGGCGGCTGAGCACGACGCGTGGCGCCGCGCTGCGGTGCTGGAGCCGCGCGGCAATGACGTGGTGGTTGGCGCATTGCTGTGCCAACCGGTTGACCCGCGCAACGCAGCGGGCGTGGTTTTCTTCAACAACACGGGATACCTGGGCATGTGCGGCCACGGCACCATCGGGTTGGTAGCGTCGCTCGCTCACCTGGGTCGCATCGCGCCCGGGGTGCACGGCATCGAGACACCCGTTGGCACCGTGACGACCACGCTGCACGACGATGGCTCAGTGAGCGTGCAAAACGTGCCCGCATTCCGGCTGCACCATCGTTTGGTGGTCGATGTGCCCGGCCACGGCCCGGTGACCGGCGACGTGGCGTGGGGCGGGAACTGGTTCTTTCTGGTGAGCTCACCGGCCCAGCGCGTGGCCAGCGACAAGCTGGCCGCGCTCAGCGCCTTTGCGCTCGCAGTGCAGCAGGCGCTGTTCGACCAAGGCATACGCGGCAGCGACGGCGGCGCCATCGACCACATCGAACTCTTTGGTGACGACGACGGCAACAAAGGTGAGCAAGCCGACAGCCGCAACTTCGTTCTGTGCCCTGGGGGTGCGTATGACCGATCCCCCTGCGGCACCGGCACCAGTGCCAAGGTGGCGTGTCTGGCGGCCGATGGAAAGCTGAAACCGGGTGACGTCTGGCGTCAGGCCAGCATCATTGGCAGCCAGTTTGAGGCCTGTTATGCGCTGCAGGGCGACCAGGTGATTCCCACGATTCGAGGCCGGGCTTTTATCAGCGCTGAAGCCACGCTGTTGATCGATTCAGATGACCCATTTGCTTGGGGAATCGAGCTGTAACCATGCAGCACGCCGACGTCATCGTCATTGGTGCGGGCATGGTGGGCGCCGCGTGCGCCCACGCACTGGCCGATGCAGGCTTGTCGGTGCTGGTGCTGGATGCGCGCCGCAGCGGAGCCACGCAGGCCGGCATGGGCCACCTGGTCGTGATGGACGACAACCCGGCCGAACTGGCGCTGAGTCATGCGTCGCTGGAGCTGTGGCACGCCTGGGCGCATGACATGCAGAAGCACGATGCGGGCACAGCGTTCGCGCAATGCGGCACGCTGTGGATTGCCGCCGATGAACAAGAGATGGCCGAGGCAGAGCGCAAGCAAGTGCGACTGCGGGCGCATGGAGTGGCCTGTGAACTCATTGGCGCACGGGAGCTGGCCCGGCTCGAGTCCGTGCTGCGGCCCGGCCTGCATGGCGCGCTGCTGGTAGCACGAGACAGCATGGTGTATGCACCCAGCGCCGCGCAGTGGCTGCTGCAGACGGCTGCGCGGCCGATCAGGGTCGAACAACGAGAGGTACAACGCATCGACGGGCAACGCGTGATCGGTACGGATGGCAGCGTGTGGGAGGCCGGCGCCGTGGTCCTGGCAGCGGGCATTCACGCGGTGCATTTGTGCCCCGACCTGCCCCTGCGTCCTAAAAAAGGCCATCTGGTGATCACCGATCGCGGCGCAGCGCACGGCACATCACGCGCCCCATCGTCCGTGCAACACCAGCTGGTGGAACTGGGCTACATCAGCAATGCGCACCAGACCGAAGGCACCTCGGTCGCTTTCAACTTGCAGCCTCGCCCCACCGGGCAGTGGCTGCTGGGTTCATCGCGCCAGTTCGACACCTTGGATCCTGCCGTCGACAACGCAGTGCTCGCACGCATGCTCCGGCGCGCGCTTGAATACGTGCCTGCGCTGGGCGAACGCACGGCCATCCGCACCTGGACCGGCTTTCGCGCCGCAACGCCAGACGGTCTCCCCATCATCGGACGCCATCCACACCGTGAGCACCTGTGGCTGGCCGTCGGCCATGAGGGCCTCGGCGTGACCACCGCACCCATCACCGGGCAGCTGATTGCCGCCAGCCTGCTCGGAAGCGCGCCGCCTATCCATCCCGCGCCTTACGCCTTTGAGCGCTTTGCTGCGGAGCCCTACAGGCGGGCCGCTTCGGCACAGAAAGCAAGCGCATGAAGCGCGACACCGCCATCGCTACCGTCCGCGTTACCGTTGAGGGCACCACCGTCGAACTTCGCGCAGGCAGCAGCGCCGCCGCCGCCCTGGCGTTGTGCCCGCCCGGGGTGAGTCGCCGCTCGGTCAGCGGCCAGTGGCGCGCGCCGTTTTGCGGCATGGGCGTGTGCTACGAATGCCGCGTGCTCATCGACGGGCGCGAGCGTCTGGCGTGTCAGACGCTGTGCGTAGAAGGCATGCAGATTTCAACCACCGGCAGCAGTGCGGGAGCGATGCCGCTGGCGCACGACGAGGCAGGTTCCGCATGAATGCCGCTGACGCCTTGAGCAAGCAGCGCACGCGTTGCGACCTGCTCATCATCGGCGCCGGGCCGGCTGGCATGGCAGCAGCGTTGGCAGCAGCACCCAGCGGGATGGCCATCGTTTTGGTGGATGACAACCCGGCGCCGGGCGGCCAGATCTGGCGCGATGGCCCGGGCGTCCAGCTGCCTAACTTGGCACGACAGCACCGCGACGCCCTGAGCCGGCACGCCAACATCACCTTGCTGTGCAGCACCCGAGTCGTCGGCCTGGGAAACAAGGCA
>JBBSRE010000313.1:0-3918 GCA_038243365.1 Burkholderiales bacterium
CAGACAGGCTCAGGCCTGCCACACCCCAAAGCCTGCCGAGCGAAGATCAATGCCGATTTCGACCTCCCGCTCTGCTGCTTCGTCGTAGCCCATCGGGTTGAAGCCCTCGTACAGATCGGGCAGCAGCCGCAATCCGTACTGCGTCACATAGCGGTTGGCCTGAATGCCGGCTTTGTGCTTGTCAAAGCGCACGTCCGGGTCCAGGCCCGTCATGCCGACATACACGCAGGGTTTGCCGTCGATGTAACCCGGGTTGTTCTTGCGAAACTTGTGCTCGCTCAGAACGTCCTTGGACAGTTCAACGACGTAGACGTTGTGATGAAGGCGACGGCGGCGGGGCATGGTGTGGGGTTGGCAGCGGAGCGCGCTGGCGCCGCCTGGAGTAGTGCCCATCATCGCTTCAAGCGGCTTCAAGTGGTTTCAACAGATTGCACCAGCGTTCGCTTCTGACAAGCCCGTGACCATGCTCCACAAGCGCGGGTTCGAAAGGTCCGTTCGTGGGCCTGCAAGTTGCCGGTTAGCATCTGCGAAACCCTGGTTTCCGCTTGTTTTCTGCCCCTCTTATCCCCACGCTCCATGCAGACCACCCACTTCTATCCCGTTGGCACTCTTGACCAAGCTTGGGGCGAACGAGAACGCGCCCAGTGGCGCGAGCGCCAAGTGCGCCAGCGCAGCTATGCGGAAGATGTGCTCAGCGCCGTCGATGCGCTGCGCGGCCGCTTTGATGTGGAGACCTATGGCGAGCTGCGCTATGCCAACGAGCACCACGCAGAAGAGCGCTTTCCCCTGATGGCAATTCGCAGCCGCGATCGGCAGCCGGGCCTGCCGAATGTGTTGGTGACCGGCGGGGTGCACGGCTACGAGACCAGCGGCGTGCACGGGGCGCTGCGTTTTCTGGACGCACATGCCGCGCAATACGCGGGCCGCGTGAACCTGCTGGTGGCGCCTTGCGTCAGCCCCTGGGGATACGAGCGCATTCAGCGCTGGAACTTCGATGCGCTCGACCCCAATCGTTCGTTCCGCGAAGGAACGCCCGCGCAAGAAGCGGCTGCGCTCATGCGCCTGGTGGCGCCGCTGCACGGGCAGTTTGCCGCGCACGTTGACCTGCATGAAACCACCGACACCGACAAAACCGAATTCCGCCCGGCCGTGGCCGCGCGCGACGGCCTTCGTTTTGAGCCTTGCAGCATTCCTGATGGTTTCTATCTGGTGGATGACGCCGACAACCCCCAACCCGCGTTCCAGGCCGCGCTGATCGAAGCGGTGAGCCGGGTCACGCACATTGCGCCTGGCGGCGAGGACAACGCGATCATCGGCACGCCATTGGCGGCGCACGGCGTCATTCAGTACTCCAAGAAAGGGCGGGGCTTGTGCGGCGGTATCAGCGGTGCGCGCTATGTCACCACCACAGAGGTCTACCCCGACAGTGCGAGCGCTGCTCCAGAGCAATGCATAGCCGCGCAGGTGGCGGCGGTGTGTGCGGCGGTCGAGTTTGTCTGCGTGCAGGGCGCGTGACCGTGGGTCACTCACGAGGCCCGGTTTCTTGGACGGCGTCTGATTCAGTGCAGGTTGTATGACATCCCATATCGGCCGTTTCGAACTCAAGCGATTGTTGGGACAGGGCGCGCAGGCGCAGGTGTGGCTTGCATTTGACCCGCGTCTGGAGCGCGAGGTTGCCATCAAGCAGATGCGCGTCGCGTCGCAGCAGGACGCCTCAGACGTGCTTCATTGGCTGCAAGAGGCGCGCAGTGTCAGTCGCCTGACGCACCCGAACATCGTCCCCGTGTTTGAAGCGGATGTGCAGGAAAAGCAGCCCTACCTGGTGTTTGAATACGTGCCCGGTGAAACGCTGGCTCAGCGGCTGGTCAACCAGGGCGCCATGCCTGCCACGCAGGCCGTGCCCATCGTGCAGGACGTGCTCAGCGCATTGGTCGCTGCACATGCCCACGGCGTGGTGCACCGCGACCTCAAGCCCTCCAACATCCTGATGGACGCGAACGGCCGCGCCCGCGTCATGGACTTTGGCATCGCCGCACACATCACGGCGGTGCGCGCCAAAGCCGGCCAGCCCGATACCGCCGGAAGCCCCGGCTACATGGCGCCCGAGGCGGTACGCGGCGAGGCCATTTCGCCCTTGATGGACGTGTATGGAGCCGGCTTGCTCCTGGCAGAACTGCTGTGGGGCAAACCCCTCAGAACCGGCAGCGATGTGATGCAAACCCTGCTCAAAGCAGCGCACGAGCCGACGCAGTTGCCTGCGCAGCTGCTTGACGGGCTGGACGATGCCCTGCGCGCCATCGTGCTCCGCGCCACCGCCTTTGAGCCGGCTCAGCGCTACGCGGGCGCCCAACCTTTTCTGGAAGACCTGCGGCAATGGACGGGCGTGCTGCACCCACAGCCTACCGACGTACCTGCTGCAGGCGCCAAAAACAGCACGCTCGAATTTGTGCTGCGACGCATGCGCAGCAAAAGTGATTTCCCTGCGCTGTCTGAATCCATCGGAAAGGTGCAGAGCATGGCCACGTCCGAGACGGAAAGCGTGAGCAGCGTGACCAACGAAATCCTGAAAGACGTGGCGCTCACCAACAAGCTGCTGCGCGTGGTCAACAGCGCCCACTTTTCCCGTGGCGGCGGCAGCATTGGTACCGTGTCGCGCGCGGTGGGGCTGGTGGGTTTCAACGGTATTCGCAACATGGCGCTCAGCCTGGTGCTGCTGGAGCACATGCAGGACAAAGCCAACGCCAGTTTGCTGAAAGAAGAATTCCTGCGCGGCTTGATGGCCGGTGCGGTGGCGTCTGAACTGGGCCGCACCACGGCAGAGGGGGAAGAGGCCTTTATCGGGGCGTTGTTCCAGAACCTCGGGCGCACGCTGTCGCAGTTTTACTTCCCGGAAGAGGCGGCCATCATCCGCAAACTCACCACGTCACCGCGCGACCCTGTCAGTGAAGACGTGGCGTCCACCAGCGTTCTGGGCATTCAGTTTGAGGCGCTTGGCTTGGGCGTGGCCCAGGCCTGGGGTTTGCCCGAGAGCATTCAGCGTTGCATCGTGCGGCCGACTGGCGAGCCGCCCAACCGGATGCCGGTGAATGAACTGGAACGCCTGCGCTGGAACGCCCGCGCGGCCAACGACATCGCCGACGCCATGCTGCAGCCAGACGCCAAGATGGTCGATGCGCGCCTGAGCATCGCGGCCCGCAGCTATGGCAAATCGCTGGGGCTGAGCGTGGAGCAAGTGATGGCGGCCACCGCAGCGGCGCGCAAAAAGTTGATTGAACTGGCAGCAGCGATGGACATCACCGTGCGCGCGGACTCACGCGCCGCGCAGTTGCTTCAGAGCTCTGAAGCTTCCAACGCGCAAGGCGCCGACGTGGCCAACGGCTCGACCAACGCCGGCGGCCAAGATGCCCTTGCCGCGACCGATCTACAGGCCACGCAGCGGCTGCCGGCGTTGCAAAGCGTGGCTGAGCAGCAAGCCAAGGAGCAGCTGGCGCAGACTCTGGCGGCCGGCATCCAGGACATCACCAACGCCATGGTGGAAGACTTCAAGCTCAGCGATATCCTGCGCATGATTCTGGAGACCATGTTTCGCGCGCTCGACTTCCGCCGCATCGTGTTTTGCATGCGCGACCCCAAGACCGATGTGCTCACCGGGCGCTTCGGCCTGGGCGTAGGCGTAGAGGGGGTGGTCAAACTGTTCCGCATTCCGCTGAACCCCCCCACCGGAAAACCCGACCTGTTTGCCACCATCTGCACCAAGGGCGCCGACACCCTCATCAGCGACGCCAGGGCGCCTCGCATCGTGGAACGACTGCCCGACTGGTACCACGAGCTGCGCATTGCGCCCACTTTTCTGGTGCTGCCCCTGCAGCTCAAAGGCAAGACGTTCGGCATGATCTACGCCGACAAGGCCGAGCAGGG
>JBBSRE010000314.1:0-3909 GCA_038243365.1 Burkholderiales bacterium
GACGATGCGGTGGTGACGCAGGATGGCTGCGACCTGATTTCCCGCGGTGTGCCGGTAGACGCGGATGAGATCGAAAGACTTATGCGGGATGGTGCCATCTGACGCTGCAAGCTCGTGGCTAGAGCGGTTGGAAGCCCTGATATGTGCCGGTCCAGGCTTCGCGCCGCGGCCGCCTGCTAGCAACGCACGAAACTTTCATGCAGAAAAAAACCCCGCTGCTGGCAAGCCAGCGGCGGGGCATCAAGAAAGCCGTCAGGTCGTATAGCGACCTTCGGGCTTCCGGGAGGAATTCCTTGGAGCAGGTTTCCGAATCGCTATGCGCCTAAGCGCTCAGGATTACATGCCGTACTTGAGTTTGGCTTCTGATTCGCACTTGTCCTGCACATCGCCCTTGAGCGGCTCGCAACGCTCCTTGGCGGCTTTGTATTCGGCTTCGCGCTTCTCATGATCAGCGTCCTTCTTGGCATCAGCCACATCGGCGCGCTTCTCGCTCATGTTGTCGTTGGGCGTGGCCTTGGCTTTGGCAACCTTGGCATTTTCAACGGCCTTCACGTGCTCAGCCTTGGCATCCTTCTTGCAGACGTCCTTGGCATTGCCGTCCATGTCGTCGCACTTTTCCTTGGCAACTTCGTAGTTCGCGTCGGCGCGCTCTTTACGCACCTTGTAGCCGGCCTTCTCGCTTGGCTTGTACTGGGCTTCAAGTTCGGCCTTGGCGACTTTTTCGTTGCCCTTGGCTTCCTTCTGGCAGACATCCTTGGCGTTGTCTTTCAGTGTGTTGCACTGTTCCTTCGCCATCTTGTAGTCAGCCGAAATACGGTCCTTGGCGGTCGTATGTTCGGCCTTGTCCATGGCCATGCCGGTGGTAGCGACAAAGCCGGTCAGTGCCAGGGCGATGAGATTGCGTGTGAATTTCATGTTGTTCTTCTTTTCGTGCGTTTCGATCAGTCGTTGAAGCGGAAGTCAGGGTTGCGGGTGTGCCACTCGTCGAGCTGCTTTTCAGCTTCGTCCTTGGCAATGCCCTGGCGCTCCTGGATCTTGCCGACGAACTGTTCGCGCTTGCCTGCGATCACGTCCATGTCGTCATTGGTCATCTTGCCCCACTGCTCTTGCACCTTGCCGGTGAATTGCTTCCAGTTGCCCTTCATGGTGTCTTCATTCATTGGAGTACCTCTTATGTGATTTCGGATCAGGCTTGTGCCGGTGTGGCAGGAGTGAATGCCTGAAGCGATGGCTGAACTGTACGAAGCAGCGTGGGGGACACAGGTAGTCAGCAGGAGACACGGCGTGTCAGACGGAAGCGCACACGCTGCGCACCGTGGGAAGAGGGTACGGGCGCATCGGCAGCCCCCGAAACGACCCAGTGGCGACGCTTGAGGTGTCACGAGCTTGCCCGGGCTCACTCAAAAAATTTACCGTGTCGGAGCGTCAATAGCAGCCGGCGCAGCCCCTTTGGCATGAGGGACCTGGGCCAGTCGGGCGCGGGCCAAACAGGAAGCGTGAAAGGGGTGTGCTTCAGACTATCAGCGTGGGCCGACGCATGGACCGCGCAGGGCCCGTCCCGTCCCGACTCTCCGCGATCGAACGGCTCAGTGCGCCGTCTGATTTATCCAGTCAGCCAGCTCGCCGGCAGCCTGTGCCGCAGCCGCCGCCAACGCGGCGCTGCCGCCCGCTGCATCGGCGCTGCTCGACGCCACTCGAGCGCTGAAAACGCGCTGGCCCTGCAGCACTTCGCCTTGTGCCCGGGGCTGCGCCAACGTTGCGCGCAGGCGCAGCACACCATCGCTTTGCGCCGGGCTGGTGAAAACCTGGCTGAACTCTTCGAGCTCCAGGCGCAGCACCAGAACCCCGGGCGTGCTGCTGCGGGCGGCAGCCCGGGCGGCGCCGCTGCTCAGCACGGGTCGGTGCTGGGCCAGTTCCGCCAGCACCGCTTGCTGCACCAGAACTGCCGGCGGCTGGCTCCAGCGCGCCTGCTGATACGCGCGCAGCTGCTGCGACGTGTCGTATGCAAGGCGGTATTGCAGCGCAGTGTTGCCTTCGGCGACGCCTGGGCTCTCGATGTCGGCCACCACCAGCGGCGCGCGCGCGGTGGCTGGCGCGGGCACTCGGGCGACCGACACCGCAGGCGCAAGCCCAAAGTCGTACAGGACCGGGTGAACCGGCGGAGCAGGAAGTGCCGAACACGCCGCCAAAAAGTTTAAGGAAAAAAGAGCTCCAGCGCTTATGAGGCCTGCGCGAGCAGCTATGTTTTTGATAGTTTTCATGGTTTACCTTGAGGGCGCGACCGGCGCTACGAACCCCGCTTCGCCCGGACCCGGTCCTGCTGGGCCAGACCCGTAGATAAAGCCCTGCGGGTTGTTGCTCACGTCGGACGCCGTGCGCGCAATCTGACGGGCGGCGCGCGCGGTGTCGTCGGCCGCGCGCTCGAGCGTGGGCAGGGTGCGAGCGTTGAGGCGGTCGGCGGCCTGGGCCAAGGTTTCCACACCTTTGCTGGCGCGCTCGATCGGGCCGTCCTGCGCGTTCAAGCGCTGCGCAGTCTTGCCGAATTCGCCGGCCACATTCGACACTTGGTCCCCCGCGCGCTGGATGGACTTCACCGCGCCCCGCGCGTCTCGCGCAAGCGCCGGGAATTCCGCCAGCGCCGGGTCAAGCCGGTCAGAAATCGTGCGGTCAAGCCGCTGGCTCAAGGTGTTCACACCTTGCGCCGCGGCGCCGATTTGCGTCAAGGCTTCTGCGAAGCGTTTCTGGTTGTCTTCGCCCAGCAATTGGTTGACCCGTTTGGTCACCTCTTGCACCTGGCCGAGGATGATCGGCCCCTGCTCGGACAGCTGCGCAAACGGTGACGAATTGAGCGGCAGCCGAGGCAGACCGCTAGGGCCGGGTGTCAGCAATGGATGCGGCTTGCCTGCGTCATCCAGCGACACATAAGACAGTCCCGTAACCCCCTGGTAGCCCAGGGTGGCGAACGTGGTGGGCGTGATCGGCGCGTCGTCATCAACAGCGATGCGTATCAGCACGTTGCCGCTGACCTGCGTGTCGAAGCCGATATGCGTTACCTTGCCGACAGCGACGCCCTTGTAGCGCACCGCAGCCTGCGGCTGCAAACCACTGACTCCGTCGCGGGTGGTCATTTCGTACTGGTGGTATTCGCCGTTGTCGCGCTGCAGCCAGACCGCCAGCGCGATCACCAAGGCGCTGACGATCAGCACAAAGACGCCTGCAGCCAGCGCATGGGATTTGTTTTCCATCAGGTCTCCTTGCCGGCTTGTACCGGTGCCATGGCGCGGCGCCCGCGCTCTCCGAGAAAAAATTGCTCCACAAATGGATGCGGGAAATGCGCCACTTCGGCGGGCGGTCCGGTGACGATGACCTGCCGATCAGCCAGCACTGCCACGCGGGTCGCCAGCGCAAACAGGGTGTCGAGATCGTGCGTCACCATGATCATGGTGGTGCCCAGCGCTGCCTGCAGCTCGCGTACCAATGCGCAGAACTCGTCCGCGCCGTTGGGGTCCAGGCCGGCGGTGGGCTCGTCGAGCAACAACAGCGGAGGGTCCATGATCAGTGCGCGCGCCAGAGAAACCCGCTTGATCATGCCGCCCGACAGATCGGAAGGCATGCGCGTCGCGTGCTCGGGCTCAAGGCCGACCATTTGCAGCTTGACCAGCGCGGCATCGCGGACCAGATCGTCGGGCAGTGTGCCCTGCTCGCGCAGCGCGAACGCCACGTTGTCGAGGACGTTGAACGCAGAGAACAGCGCACCGTGCTGAAACAGCATGCCCACACGGCTGGCGGCATCTTCACCACCCATCTCCGACGCCGGGCGCCCGAGCACCTGCACGCGCCCCGCGGTGGGCTGCAAGAGCCCCAACATCTGACGCAGGAGCACGGTTTTCCCGGTGCCCGAGCCCCCGA
>JBBSRE010000315.1:0-3882 GCA_038243365.1 Burkholderiales bacterium
CGCATGAATGACAAGGAACTGTACCGCGCCCGCCGCCGCATGGGCATGCTGTTCCAGTATGGCGCTTTGTTCACCGACCTGAATGTCTTTGAGAACGTCGCCTTTCCGCTGCGCGAACACACCGACTTGCGCGAAGCCTTGTTGCGCGACATCGTGCTGATGAAGCTGCATGCGGTTGGCCTGCGCGGTGCGCGCGATCTGCTCCCGTCGGAGATTTCCGGTGGAATGGCCCGAAGAGTCGCTCTGGCTCGCTCGATTGCGCTGGACCCAGAGCTCGTGATGTACGACGAGCCATTTGCTGGCCTGGATCCGATTTCTCTGGGCACCGCTGCCGACCTGATCCGCCGGCTCAACGACGCCATGGGTTTGACGACCATCATCGTCTCGCACGACCTGGAAGCCACGCTGGGCCTCGCAGATCACGTGATCATCTTGGGCCCTGGGCGCGTGGCGGCGCAGGGCACGCCCGCAGAGGTGCGTGCGAGCGACGATCCATTGGTGCACCAGTTCGTCAATGCGCTTCCCACGGGCCCGGTGCCGTTCCATTACGACGCCCCGACGGTGCAGGACGACTTCGGCCGCGCGGCGGGGGCCGGCCGATGAACCGTCTCAGCCCGGCGCGCATTGGCCTCGCTACACGCAGCTATCTTGCTGGCGTCGGCGCGGCCGCGCGACTTTTCTTGCGGCTCGTCGCGCTGCTGCCTTCCGCGCTGCGCCGCTTTGGTCTGGTGCGCGACCAGATATTTTTTCTCGGCAACCATTCGCTGGGCATCGTGTCTGTGTCTGGCCTGTTTGTGGGTTTCGTCATGGCGCTGCAGGGGTACTACACGCTGCGCGGCTTTGGCTCGACGGAGGCGCTGGGCCAGCTGGTGGCGCTCAGTCTGCTGCGGGAACTCGGCCCCGTGATCACGGCGCTGCTTTTTGCGGGCCGCGCCGGCACGTCGCTCACCGCCGAGATTGGCCTGATGCGTGCCGGAGAGCAACTCAGTGCGATGGAAATGATGGCGGTCGACCCGGTGCGCCGCATCCTGGCGCCGCGCTTTCTGGCTGGTTTGATTGCCATGCCGGTGCTGGCGGCCGTGTTCAGCGCGGTCGGCATTATGGGCGGCTGGTTGGTGGCGGTGGTCATGATCGGCATTGACGCCGGTTCATTCTGGAGCCAGATGCAAGGCGGAGTGCGTGTTTTCAGCGATGTGGGCAACGGAATCATCAAGAGCGCAGTGTTCGGCGTGATCGTCACCTTTGTCGCGCTGCTGCAGGGATACATCGCCAAGCCGACTCCGGAGGGCGTGGCCCGGGCCACAACCCGTACGGTGGTCGTGGCATCCCTGGCCGTGCTGGCCATGGACTTTGTGCTGACCGCGCTGATGTTCAGCCTTTGAGCGCCGCCTTCACGGCAAAGAAGCAAGGAATCTGCAATGCAAAAATCGAAGTGGGATGTCTGGGTCGGCCTGTTTGTCATGCTCGGCGTGGCTGCGGTGGTGTTTCTTGCGCTGCAAGCGGCCAACCTGTTGCAGCTGGACTTTCGTGAGGGCTACCACGTGACGGCACGCTTCGACAACATCGGGGGTCTCAAGCCACAGGCCGCAGTGCGCAGCGCCGGTGTGGTGGTGGGCCGCGTGGAGTCCATCGCATTCAATGACAAGACTTACCAGGCGCAGGTGACGCTGGCGCTGCAAAAACAATATGCTTTTCCCAAGGACAGTTCGGTCAAAATCCTGACCAGCGGGCTGTTGGGCGAGCAGTACCTCGGCATTGAGGCCGGCCCTGCCGAAGAAATGCTGGCGGACGGCGACCGCATCGTGGCGACGCAGTCGGCCTTGGTGCTTGAAAATCTCATCAGCCAGTTTCTTTTCAGCAAGGCGGCCGAAGCCACCCCGCCAGAACCATCCGATTCTCAAAAATGACCACATCGTTCGACGGCGCATCGCGCTTTAACACCAAGGCCTGCATGGCGCTGGCGGCGCTGGCCGTGGCCGTGCTGTCCGGCTGCGCTTCCGGGCCGAATGCGAATCCGGATGATCCTCTGGAGCCTTACAACCGCGGCGTGACCAAATTCAACGACGCGGTCGATGATGCGGTGCTTCGGCCTGCGGCGACGGCCTATGTCGACATAACGCCGCAGATCGTTCGTACCGGTGTCAGCAACTTCTTTGCCAACCTGGGCGACGCCTGGTCGTTTGTGAATAACGTCTTGCAGCTCAAACCCGAGCCGGCTCTCTCCAGCTTGTTTCGCTTCGGCTTCAACAGCACCATGGGTCTGGGCGGCGTGCTGGATGTCGCCAGCGAGATGGGTCTGGACCGTTACAAGCAGGATTTCGGCCTAACGCTGGGGCGCTACGGCGTGCCGACCGGGCCCTATTTCGTCCTGCCCTTGCTCGGCCCCTCGACCATCCGCGATACGGCAGCACTCCCGGTCGACGCAAGCGGAAACATCCTGAGCTCCGTGGACCCTGTGTCGGTGCGCAACAGCTTGTATGCGCTGCGTGTGGTTGATGCCCGCGCTAATCTGCTGCGTGCGAGCAACGTGCTCAGCAGCGCTGCGCTGGACAAATACAGCTTTACGCGCGACGTGTACCTGCAGGTGCGGCGTGGCGAGACGGGTCGATTCGAGCGCGATGACGCTGCGCCCGCCAATGACGGTCGCATCCCTATGGCGCCGGCGGCCAACGATGGACGGATCCAGAAGGAGAGGCCTGCGAACGATGGGCGCATTCCGATGGAGCCGCCGAGCACCGTCTCCCGCTAGCAGTTTTTAATGGCGCCGATCTTGGCGATAGCCGATCGCTGCCTGCGCGGTTGTGCGGGCTGCGCTGACACCCCGGCGCCCTCGGGCCATCCACAATGCAACTTTCGGCAGCACGGATGTGCGGGCTGTTTTTGGAGGTTTTCAATGATTCGACGTTTTCTGGGCCGCTGGGCGGCCCTTGTTTTTGCTACCGCGTCGCTGGTAGCGGCCGTGCCCGCTGCCGCCGCGCAGCAAGAGGCGCCCGACGCGCTGATCCGCCGGTTATCGACCGAAATTCTGACCGAGCTGCGCGCCGACCCGGTCCTCAAAGCCGGCAACATTGACCACGTGATTGCGCTGGTCGACAAAAGCGTCATGCCCAATGTCAACTTCCGTCGCATGACCGCGGCGGCCGTGGGACCGGCGTGGCGCCGCGCGACACCTGAGCAGCAAAAGCGTCTTCAAGACGGCTTCAAGACGCTTTTGATCCGCACCTACTCCGGCGCGCTGGCCCAAGTGGGCGACCAGACGGTGGTGGTCAAGCGCCTGCGCGCTGAGGCCGATGACACGGATGTTCTAGTGCGCACGGAAGTTCGTGGCCGGGGCGATCCCGTGCAGTTGGACTACCGCATGGAAAAAACGCCGGGCGACGGAGCTGGCTGGAAAATCTACAACCTGAACGTGCTGGGCGTGTGGCTGGTGGAAACCTACCGCAGTCAGTTTGCGCAGGAAATCAATGCAGGGGGCCTCGACCAGCTCATCAAGACGCTGGAATCGCGCAATCAGTCCAACGCTGCCAAGGGCTGATCGCCGTGACCCACCCGCTGGCACTGCCCGAGGTGCTCACGCTGCGTGAAGCAAGCAGCGTGCTGGACAATTTGCTCGCCGGCATGGCTCAGCAGCCGGAGCAGGCGCAGATTCGTGTCAGTGCCAGCCCGCTGCGCAAGTTTGATTCCTCCGCATTGGCGGTGCTGCTCGAGTGTCGCCGTGCCGCCATAGAGAGCGGCCGCGACTTCGGTGTCGACGACCTGCCGTCCGAGTTGCAAGGGTTGGCGACCGTTTACGGTGTGGCGTCTTTGGTTGGTTCGGCTCCAGCTTCAGCGCCAAGTTTGATACCCGACTCATCTGCCGCCATGGCTTGAAGCACGGCGCCG
>JBBSRE010000316.1:0-3865 GCA_038243365.1 Burkholderiales bacterium
CTGGCCCCAGCCGGTCATGCGGCCGTAGACCAGGCGCGGGTTCTGTGCGGCGCAGTCCGCTGGGCCAAGGCCCAGGCGCTCCATTACACCCGGGCGATTGCCTTCGATGAGCGCGTCGGCTTGGGTAACGAGGGCCAAGGCTTGCGCGCGGGCGTCGTCCTGCTTGAGGTCGAGAGGCACGACAGTCTTGCCCCGGCGCAAAGGGTTGTCGCCAGTGCCGCCCAGCTGTGCGGCGACCGCGCCCTGCTGCGGACGGGCGATGACCGTGACGACGGCGCCCATGTCGGCCAGCATGCGCCCGGCGAGTGGGCCCGGGCCTATGCCTTCGAATTCGACGATGCGAACGCCGTTGAGGGGTGGAATCATGTGGAGGTCTCCAGAGAATTTTCAGCCAAGTCTGCCGGTCATTCTCGTGCAACGCGCTCCCTGTGTGGAATGCTGAATGGACGCATTGGTGCCACTTTAGCCTGGGGCAGGTTCAAGGTCCGGAAGGGGCTGCGCCAGGTCCTGCAGCCATTCGTAAAACAGGCGCTCGCGCTCGGCATCAGGGGCGCGCAGCAGCGCCGATGGGTGCCAGGCCACCAGCACCGGCAGGCCATGCACCCCGATGTGCCAGCGGCCGCGCACATCTTCCATCGTCACGGCGTGACCCAGCAGCGCATGGCCGGCCGTGGCGCCCAGCGCCAGCAGGCTTTTTGGCGCCACCAACGCAATCTCGCGGCCAAGGAACGGCCCGCAGGCCCGCATTTCGCCCACGGTGGGGCGCTGGTGCAGGCGGTGCCGGCGACGTGGCACGTATTTGAAGTGCTTGACCGCGTTGGTCAGGTAGAGCGCTTCGCGCGGCCACGCGAGCTGTTGCAGGGCGCGCTCCAGCAGTTGCCCTGCAGGCCCGACAAACGGGCGTCCTTGCAAATCCTCGTGGTCGCCCGGCTGCTCGCCCACCAGCATGCGCTCGGCATTCAAGGCGCCGGTACCCGGCACGGCCTGCGTAGCGCTGGCGCCGATGGGGCAGGCGCGGCAGGCCTCGGCTTGCGCGTAGAGCTGACCCAGGTCGGTGGCTGCATCCCGCTGCCCATCACCGGGCGCCGCCGCCACATCCTCGGCCGGCTGCACCACCAGCGGCACGATGCGCCGGCGCGGCGTGCTGGGCTCGGCCGCCACCATGGAGGCGCTGCGCTGCAGTGCGCTCTGCGCCAGCTCGCCAATCAGCTGCGCTTCGGGCAGGTTGTGCCAATAGCGCCGCGGCATTTCCTTGCGCATCATGTCGAGCTTGAGGCGCGCGGGGTTGAAGATGTGTCGGTAATAGGTGAGCCACAAGGCTTCTCCGGCGTCGGGCGGCGGCGCATCGCTGCGCTGGGCGCCGGGGCCAACGTCCAGCGCTTTGCCATCCCAGCGGAGGCTGCACTCCGGGGTGAGGATGGCCCAGCGCATGCCGGCAAAGCGGCGCGCAAAAAAGCTCGCGTTGGCCTGCACGATGTGGTGATCGGGCTCGAACCAGGCCACGTGCAAGGTGCCGCCCTCGTCTTGCACCTCACGAAAGCGCACAAAGGCGCGCATCTTGTGCATGTCGCGTCCCACCGCGTGCACCATGTGGCGGGCCAGTTGCCGGTCAGGGTCCAGCGCGTCGTGGCGCAATCCGGGTTGGTGCGCGTGGCGCCACAACAAGCGGTACATGAGGGCGAAGCGGGCCGGATCGCGGTGCAGCACGAGGCGCTCGCAGTCGGCGACAAAGCTTCGTGGCACCGCAGGCGCTGGGCGCTGCAGAGCTAAACCTTCCAGCCCTGCTGGCTGGCCTGGCGTTACGGCCTGATCAGTCTCGGTGTCAAACAGGTCGGCCGCACGTGACACGCCAGCCACGCCTGCCACTTCCGCTGCTTGCGAAACAGCCACGGCCCAATGCACTTCGGCAGGATCAACACCGGCCTGCGCCAATGCCCGGGCCGCCTCGCGAAAACCGGCCAGATCGGTGGCATGGGCCAGGCGGACAGTGCGCATCGCCTGCATGCTGCGTTCGCCCGGCGTGCCGCCCGCAGGCTCAGTCAAACAGCGCCGCCTGGCGCGGCGCGGGCGCCAGCCGCGCAGCCAGGTCGGACGATTCCAACAGACGACCGGGCTGGTCGTCCACCACTTCAACAAACGGCAGCACCTTGGCCAGCGGCACATGCAGGCGCAGCAGATCGGCATGCCGCAGGCGGCGCACGCGCCGCGTGGCAATCAAACGATCAACGGTGCGCACGCCCAGCCCCGGCACACGCAGCAGCGTTCCACGCGCAGCGGTGTTGAGGTTGACCGGGAACTGCTCGCGGTGGCCTATGGCCCACGCGAGCTTGGGGTCCATGTTCAGCGCCAGCATGCCGCCCTGCTGCTGCGGCACGATTTCCTCATGCGCAAAGCCGTAGAAGCGCATCAGCCAGTCGGCCTGGTAGAGCCGGTGCTCGCGCATCATGGGCGGCGCTACCAGCGGCAGCGTACGGGCCGCATCAGGAATGGGGCTGAAGGCCGAGTAGTACACGCGCCGCAGCCGGTAACTGCCGTAGAGCCGGGCGCTGGTGGCCAGGATGGTGCTGTCATCTGCCGTATCGGCACCCACGATCATTTGCGTGCTTTGCCCGGCAGGCGCGAAGCGCGGCGCCGGCGCGCGCGTGGTGCGGCGCGACTGCGGCATGGAGACAATGTGCCCGCCAGCCTGCTCGCGCCGCGCCGCCTTGGCGTCTGCAATGCCGTTGGCCATGTGCGCCATGGAGCGGCGGATAGCGCCCGTGTTCTTCTCGGGCGCCAGCCGCGCCAGGCCTTCTTCCGTGGGCAGCTCGACGTTGATGGAGAGCCGGTCGGCATAGCGCCCGGCGCGCGCCATCAGCTCGGGCGATGCTTCGGGAATGGTCTTGAGGTGGATGTAGCCGCGAAAGTCGTGCACTTCACGCAGCACGCGCGCCACCTCGACCACCTGCTCCATGGTGTAGTCAGGGTTCTGGATGATGCCGCTGGAGAGAAACAGGCCTTCGATGCAGTTGCGGCGGTAGAAGTCGAGCGTGAGGTTCACCACCTCGTCGACCGTGAAGCGCGCGCGCTCCACGTTGCTGCTGACTCGGTTGACGCAGTACAGGCAGTCGTACTGGCAGAAGTTGGTCATCAGGATCTTGAGCAGCGAGATGCACCGTCCATCCGGCGCGTAGCTGTGGCAGATGCCCGAGCCTTCGGTCGAACCGATGCCCTTGCCGCCCATGGAATGGCGCTTGGGCGCGCCGCTGGACGCACACGACGCGTCGTACTTGGCGGCGTCGGCCAGGATGGCCAGCTTGGATTGTGTATTCACTGTTCAAATATACAGTGAATACACAGATACGCGCAGCCCGCGTGACCTGCAGGGCTATTGCCGAACCCTGTGCGCGCTGATGAATGGCGTCAGAGCGCTCCGGTCAGAATCTTGCGGCTCATGTCCGGCGTGATGGCGGGATGCTCACCGAGCTTGTGCATGCCGTGCGAGACCGGCGCCTGCACCGAATAGACGGCATCACTGCCCAGGCCGTCGGCAGAGAGCGGGGCGGAAACGCTCACACTTGTCAAAGAACTCGCCGTGCCAACCATGGCGGTTTCGATGCCGCCGCAGGACGCGAATCATCAGGCGAGCTGCTCCGGGGCGCCACTTGTACCTCTGAGCGCGTCCGCGCGCCGCGCTGGCACCGACAGAAAACTCTCTGATTTGCTATTCTTTTAATAGCTTCTCGCGCTTACCCAACATGCCCTGGAGGCCAAAAATACCTCAACTTTGCCGCAGGAGGGCTTGGCGCAGCAGCCGCGCTGCACGATCCCGAATGTGCAGCGGGCTGTGGCTTGGAAATGGGCGTGACCGCGCTGTGCTGCACGC
>JBBSRE010000317.1:0-3855 GCA_038243365.1 Burkholderiales bacterium
CGCCACTTCCTGTGACAGTGCATCCAGCACCCTGAGCTCTTTACGCGCAATGCCGCGCAGCAAAAATGCCAGCAACGGAAGCACCGCACCCAGAGGAACGATCAGGCCGAGCAAGGTGCGGTTCACCGCCGCGCTGCGCTCATCCAGCGGGTCTGCTACTTGCAGGAAAAGTGGGCGCTGCGGATGGCGCACCGTGTACACCCGCCAGCCGCCCGTATTGGAAAATCCGGGTGCCAGCGGCACATCGAACACGCTCGCCGGCGTGTCAGTCGAGCGTGCCAGCACATGGCTGCGCTCGTTGACGATCTGAAACGGCACTGCGGCGTCGGCGAAGGCGTCCGGCGGATGCACCAGGACTGCAGGCGCGCGCGCAGCGCCTTCCTGCGTGCGGTCGAGGCGATCCAAAGCGATACCGAACATCCGGTGCGACACCTCTACCAGCTCGCTGTCGAAGTTGTAGTCGATCTCGCGATCGACATACCAGACGACGCCGAGCACGCAGATCAGCCATACGCCGCCCACCCACAGAATCAAGGCGCGCGTCAGCCGGCCCGCCAATGTATCGGGGCGCAGCGCGCTCATGCGGTACCGGGCGCAGAAGATGGTGCTGGAGCCGATGGCACCGCCAGCGGGGAAGGGCGCACCAATCGGTAGCCCAGACCTCGCAGTGTTTCGATGTGGCTGCGCCCCAGCTTTCTGCGCAGCCGGCTGATGAAAACCTCCAGCGTGTTGCTGTCGGCCTCATCGTCAAAACTGTAGAGGGCATCCTGCAGCGCTTCTCGCGTGTGGATGCGGTCGGGACGCGTGGCCAGCACCCGCAGCAGCGCCCATTCTTTCTGCGTCAGGGAAATGGGCACGCCGCTGCGCCGCACCAGCTCACGCGCCAGGTCCACCTGCAGGTCGCCCAGCTCGACCAATGGCACTTGCGCTGCGCTGCGCCGGCGTTCCACTGCGCGCAGGCGGGCCAGAAGCTCGCCTGGGTCGTAAGGTTTCACGAGGTAGTCGTCGGCCCCGGCGTCCAGCCCGCGAATACGGTCACTGACCTGGTCTCGTGCGGTCAGTACGATCACGATGGGCGGGTGCTTGAGCGCACGCATCTGTGGCAGCAAACTCAATCCGTCGCCATCGGTGAGATGCAGATCCAGCAGCACAGCGGCGTACTCAGCCGCATGCAGCGCGCCCCCGGCCTGCGCCAGGCTCGTCGCCACATCCACCACAAAGGCTTTCGCGCGCAGGTAACTGCACACCGCCTCGGCCAGTGCATGGTCGTCTTCTGCAAGCAATATCCGCATGCCGGGTTCCAGGGGTAGTAGGGCTGCAAAGTGTAGGGGGTGGCGGTGTGCCACACAGACCTCCAAGGCAGTGTGGCGGGTGTCAGGTGTGCGAAAGCGTCCGGGCTGTTGTTCACCTGCGGTTCAGGCGGCTCGCCTAGGCTGCGACGCGTGAACAAAGATTGGCTTTCCCGCGCGAACCGCCCGCATCCCACGCCGCTTGGTTGGACGGGTGAGCCGTGGTCATTTGTGCGACGCGCCCTCGTGCTCACGGCGGGCATGCTGCTCGCGTTGCTGGCCTGGGATGCCAGTGGAATGGACTTGGTGCTGGCGCAGTGGACCGCTACGCCCGGTGGTTTTGTGCTGCACCACAACCGTCTTTTCATCCTGGCTTTGCACGAGATACCGCGTGACTTGAGCATGCTTGCGGTGGTCGCGTTGTTGCTGGGGATCGCCTGGCCGTGGGGTTTTCTGAAGCACCTCGCGTCTCCAGACCGCGTACAGCTGGCGCTGTCGGTGCTCGGCGGCATCGCGCTGACCACGCTGGTCAAGCGTGCCAGTGCCACCAGTTGCCCCTGGGATTTGCTGCAGTTCGGCGGCGCTGTGCCGTATGTTTCGCACTGGGCGTGGGGCGTGTCCGACGGTGGGCCAGGGCACTGCTTCCCGGCAGGCCATGCGTCAGCCGCATTCGGGTTCTTGGCAGGGTGGTTTGTGCTGCGACGTGCGTTGCCGAAAATCGCCACGTGGTGGCTTCCAACTGCGCTGATTGCGGGCCTGGTATTGGGCGTGGCGCAGCAACTGCGCGGCGCGCATTTCATGAGCCACACCTTCTGGACGGCGTGGATTTGTTGGTCATTTGGCTTGGCGTGGGAGTGCTCGCGCGCACTTTTGCAAGCCTTGCGGGGTGTGCGGAAGCTTGCAAAGCTGAACGAAACCTGAGCGCCGCGTTCAGGCAGTTTTCACACCGGCTCTGCACCATCACGGCATGACCTCCAGATCGAACCATTTATCGCCGCCCGCGCGCGCGGCCCTTACCCACGCGTGGCCGGGCTTCGACTTTTGCAAGACGGTCGTGCCGCGCGGGATTTTGGGAGCGGTGGACGCTTGGTTCGCCCGCCCGAGGTCGGCGCAGACAGTGGTGGTGCTGCTGTCGCTCTACTTGATTGCCTTCGCTAATTTCCCGCTTTGGATGGACATCGCCCGCGTGGGCGGCGCACCCAGTCTGTACTTTCGAGCGGCAGCGGCCATGGCGGTGCTGATCACTGCGGGAACCGTGGCGCTGCTGAGCGTCACCGCCTGGACGCGCGGCATGAAACCCGTGTGGCTGGCAGTCGTGCTGGTCGCCGCGGTGGCGCAGTACTACATGTGGACCTATCACATGGTGATGGACCCCGGCATGGCCGCCAACGTGCTGCAAACCGACACCAAAGAAGTGTCCAACCTGCTCGGCTGGAGAATGCTGCCTGCGACGATGGCGGTGATGTTCCTGCCGGTGTGGTGGCTTCTGCGCATGCGCCTGGTGCCTATGCGGCCTTGGAGGCAAATCTGGCGCAACTTGGTGCTTTTGGCCTTGGCGCTGGCAGTGGCGGCGGGCACGGCCATGGCTTTCTCACGGGATCTGGCGCCGCTGATGCGCAACCACCCTCTGCTGCGCTACCGCATCAATCCCCTGGCCAGCCTGTATTCGACCACTGCCGCGGTAGTTCGCCCGCTGCTCAAGCGCAACCGCAAGCTGATTGCCGTGGGACCGGGCACCGCTCTGGGCGCTACGCATACCAAGAGGCGCAAACCTCCCCTGCTGGTGCTGGTGGTGGGCGAAACTGCGCGCGCCGACCACTTCGGCCTCAACGGCTACGACCGCGACACGACGCCGCAACTGGCAGCGCGCAAGGTGCTGAACTGGACCGACGTGTACTCCTGCGGCACCAACACTCTGGCTTCTGTGCCGTGCATGTTCTCACCGCTTGGCAAGCAGGCATTCGAGGCCAGGGACGACGACTACGAAAACCTGCTGGACGTCGTCCAGGCCTCTGGCATGGCCGTGCTGTGGCTGGACAACCAGTCAGGCTGCAAAGGCGTGTGTGCCCGCGTTCGGCATGTCGAGCCCGAGGCCACGCTGCCACCCGAAGCGCGCCGCGCCCTGTGCGCCAGTGGCGAGTGCCTGGACGAAACCATGCTCTACCAGCTGTCGCAGCGGCTCGAGGCCTTGCCACAGGCCCAGCGGGACAAGGGAGTGTTGCTGGTGATGCACCAGGTCGGAAGCCACGGCCCGTCTTACTGGAAACGTTCTTCCACCGCCAATAAACGCTTTTTGCCTGAATGCCGCACCGAAGTGCTGGCCGACTGCAGCCATGCTGAATTGATGAACGCGTACGACAACTCGATTGCCGAAACCGACGCCTTCCTCAGCCACACGATCGACTGGGTACAGGCGCAATCGGGTCAATACGACACCGGCATGCTTTATGTCAGTGACCACGGAGAATCACTGGGTGAATACGGCTTGTTCCTTCACGGCCTTCCCTACGGCGTAGCGCCCGACGTGCAAAAGCATGTACCCATGGTCGCCTGGCTGGCGCCGGAG
>JBBSRE010000318.1:0-3785 GCA_038243365.1 Burkholderiales bacterium
AGATGACACGCCGATGTTCGTGCACGGCGTGAACTGCAAAACCTACGCCGGCCAGCCCATCATCAGCAACGCCAGCTGCACCACCAACTGCCTGGCGCCCGTGGCCAAGGTACTCAACGACAAGTGGGGCATCAAGCGCGGCCTGATGACTACGGTCCATGCCACCACCGCTACGCAAAAAACGGTGGACGGCCCCAGCAGCAAAGATTGGCGCGGTGGCCGTGGCATTCTGGAAAACATCATCCCCAGCAGCACCGGCGCCGCCAAGGCCGTGGGCGTGGTGATTCCTGAGCTGAACAAGAAGCTCACCGGCATGTCGTTTCGTGTGCCGACCTCAGACGTGTCGGTGATCGACCTGACCGTGGAACTGGAAAAGCCCGCCACGTACAAGGAAATCTGCGCCGAGATGAAGGCACAGTCCGAAGGCGCGTTGAAGGGCATCCTGGGCTACACGGAAGACAAGGTGGTCGCCACCGATTTCCGCGGTGAAGTCTGCACCAGCGTGTTCGATGCCGACGCCGGTCTCGCCCTGGACGACACCTTCGTCAAAGTGATCGCCTGGTACGACAACGAATGGGGTTATTCCAACAAGTGCCTGGACATGGTGCGCGTGGTGGCCAGCAAGTAAGTCGGGCTGCCTGCATTGTCCCCAAAGCCCGCTGCGTGCGGGCTTTTTTGCCTGTCGACTTTGACCTACGCACCACTGCGAAGCGCGCTGTGAACGTCACGCTTGTCCATCGCAGAGCATGGGGATTCATTTGGATACGGAACCGTTTGATATGCGCCCCAGCCACCTCTTAGATCTTTGCAAACGCGCAGTGAGCGGCTGGGTGGATGATTTCGCCCCCAGCATGGGTGCCGCGATTTCGTACTACACCGTGTTCTCGCTCGCGCCGTTGCTGGTGATCGTCATTGCCGTGGCGGGCGCCATTTTTGGGCGCGATGCGGTTCAGGGACAGATCATCGGCCAGTTGCAGGGACTCATTGGCCGTGAGGGGGCGGTGGTGGTGCAAGGCATCATCAAAAGTGCGAGCGAGCCCGAACGCGGCTTGCTGGCGGGCGGCATAAGCTTGGTGGTGCTGCTCATCGGATCGACTACCGTATTTGCCGAACTGCAAAGCGCGCTTGACCGTATCTGGCATGTTCCTGAGAAGCTGAAACCTAGCGGTCTGTGGGCGCTGCTTCGCGCGCGCGTATTGTCCTTCGGGCTCATTCTTGGCCTCGCTTTTCTACTGATGGTGTCCACAGTGTTGAGTGCAGCCATATCCGCTTTCGGAGGCTGGGCGGGAAGCCTGATGCCGGGCTGGGAGGTCTTGCTGCAGGCCGTCAACATGCTGCTGTCCGTTGCCATCACGGCTGTATTGTTCGCGATGATTTTCAAATTCATGCCCTCGGTGCGCATCGCATGGCGCGACGTGTGGGTGGGTGGGGCCGTGACCGCGGTGCTGCTCGAAGCGGGCAAGTTTCTTATCGGTTTGTATTTGGGAAAAAGCGGCGTTGGTGAATCGTTCCAGGCAGCCGGCTCGCTCGTGGTGCTGTTGGCGTGGGTGTATTACGCCGCGCAGATCTTCCTGTTGGGAGCGGAGTTCACGAAGGTGTATGCGGACGACCGTGGGAGCCGCTCCGGCCGCGAGGCCATGGAGGCCACGCGTATGACGGCGGAAACTCTAGCAGCGGGAACTGATGGACTTGCGCCCCCAGCGCCCAAGGTGGTGCGCGTGTCAGCGCCACGCGTTCATGTGCGTCCGGTTCCTGAACCGGCTGTTGGGGTGGTAGTGGGCATGCTGGTCGGGGCCACGCTTGCGCAGGTGGCCTCGTCACAATTGAGCGCATGGAGAAGGGCGCGGCGTAAACGTCAAGTGGAGGCGCAGCTGCGCCGCATGCAGAAGTTGCCACGGCGTTAGCTGTGTGAAGGCGCATCTCGCACAGCCGCTGTTGAGGTCTCCGGCGACGAGCCTGCGATGGGCGAACGCTTCGGGGCGCCTCGGTTGATGGTGCGATTTTCTCGGTCTTTGGAACTTGAAGATAAACAAAAAAGCTGCCGGCGCATGGTCATGCACGGGCAGCTTTGCATTCGGCGAACTAACGGCCGTCGAGCGGTTTATTCCTCTGCAGTGCGGATGGTGTCGCGACCGTGCTTGTCCTTGACTCGGCCGAGGTCGGTGTCCAGAACGCTCAATAGCTTGGCAGTTGCGCTGATGAAGGCAGCGGCGACCTTGTCCCCCTCACCGGTAACGGATACCGGCTGGCGGCCAGCGGGGCGGGCTTCTAGGCGGCAACGCTTGTCGTTTGCGCCTGACTTGCCGGCGTCGACGTCGGTGATGAACACCTCCAGGCGGGTGATCTGGTCACGGAACCTGGCGAGTTTGGAGCTTGCCTCTTCGGTGATCCATTGCGCCAGCGATTCGCCGCCCTGGATGTGGTCGTCGGTATGAACTTGAACTTGCATGGGTTGGGGCTCCTTCTGATCTGTGTCGGGCGTGGCGCCCGGCGGTCAACGAAATGCTCAACAACATCATGCCTGCATCCGCACGCCGGGCGCACCGGACAACGGCAGACAGCGGCATTGCCCTACATTGCCCGCGCCCTGTCAAATGGGTCGAGCTGAACGCTGGGGGAACGCCAGGATTGCCCCGCGACCAGAAGGCCTTGGCCCCGTTCCTACACTGCGGACACGGCTCAGGTGCTACAAACAGCTATGTTTTCACAGCGCCGCCTCAAGATCGGGTTGTCCGCCTGCTTCCAGCATGCCGACCCGGAACGCTCCCTTTTCACAGGCAAGACGCTGCAGTACATCGAGCAGTCCATTGCCCATTGGCTGATGTCTTCGGGCGCCATGGTGGTGATGGTTCCCTGTCCCACAGGCGAGACGGCGCGCGGCGACACCGCCCTGTCGCACTACGCAGAGTGGCTCGATGGCGTGGTGATGCATGGCGGCGCGGATGTTTGGCCCGGCAATTATGGCGAAGAACCGCTGCGACCCGAATGGGTGGGAGACCGCATTCGCGACCTCTACGACCTGGCGGTGGTCGAGGCCTTCGCACAGGCGGGAAAACCCATCTTTGGTGTCTGCCGCGGCCTGCAGCTGATCAACGTGGCCTTTGGTGGCACCTTGTATCAAGATCTGCAGTTCCAGCTGGAAGGGGCACAGCAGCATCGCAACGCAGGCACCTACGACGAGCACTTTCACGATATCGACATCGTGCCTGGCACCCGGCTGGCTCAGCTCTACCCTGGCATACCAAGCGCGCGCGTCAACAGCATTCACCATCAGGGCATTCATCGCGTAGCGCCAGACTTTGTGGTCGAGGCCTTCAGCAGTCCCGACGGAGTGCCCGAGGCGATTCGCCGTAAATCGGCGAGGGGCAGAAGCTACATCGCTGCCACGCAGTGGCACCCAGAATTTCACAAGGGTAATGCGCAGACGCTCGACGACAGCGCGATCCTTGAAGATTTCCTCGGGGCGTGCAGCACAGCGCGGTCACGCCCGTTTCCAAGCCACAGCCCGCTGCACATTCGGGATCGTGCAGCGCGGCTGCTGCGCCAAGCCCTCCTGCGGCAAAGTTGAGGTGTTTTTGGCCTCCAGGGCATGGCGGCCTCAATTCTGAAGTGCAACACACTACTGAATTGAGAGGACAGCCATGCCAAACACCAGCTACCAACAACTGAGCGAAGCCGAGCGCCACGCCATCTCCCTAGGCCTGCAGCAAGGGATGAACCTGAGGGCCATCGCCCGCGCCCTTGGGCGCAGCCCCTCCACCATTTCCCGCGAATGCCTGCGCAAT
>JBBSRE010000319.1:0-3782 GCA_038243365.1 Burkholderiales bacterium
GCCCGCCGATATCTCCTTCGCGAGCGTAGGTATACATCAGTACTTATTTGAGTCTGCGCTGCCCCAGAATGTCAGCGCCCTGCGTATTAACGGTTCTTGTAAGCGTTGCGTGCGGGATAAGGGCGATGTGCACGGGTTTAAGTCCACTCGAATGCTCAAAAACAAATTCACACGCAAAACTTACTGACTATTACGAAGCATGTCGGAACTTGTCACACGCAAGTATGGAATCGGTTCCTACAATCCGATCGCCAGACACCCAATGGCGCACTTTACATACTAATTTTCAGGAGTATCAAAATGAAAACTGTCATCGCTATCGCCGCTCTCGCCCTGTTTTCCGTCTCTGCTTCTGCCAAAGTCGAAATCAAGGGTAACAACGAGCAAACCGTCACGATCAAAAACGGCGCTGTGGCAAACACAGCCGTGGGCATGGGTGCCAAGGCCAAGTTGAGCGCTGCTTCGGTGCAGGGCAACGCCAAGATCGGCGGCAACAACAAGCAAACGCTCAGCGTGACCAACGGCGCCATCGCCAACACCGCCGTGGGCATGGGCACGACCGCTGAATTGAACATCGGTACCGTTTCAGGCAAGTGAGCCAGTTGTCGCATGGCCAGTGGCGCCGCCACCGGGTCATGCGCAACGGCCGCTGCCAGTGCACCGCCATGCAAAACGCATTTGCTCTCTTTCGCAGCGCAGCGCTCCAGCGCCTGTTTCCTCGGCTTGTGCTGACGTTGGCCTGCAGTGCCGTGCTGCAAGCCCATGCCGACGAAGTGTTCAGCCGGAGCGGACTGGACCCTTCGCAGCAATCAAAGGTAACAGGAGTGCTCGCCCGCGAGCGCATCCAACGGGTATCCAGTCAGGATGGCACGACCGGGCAGACGGGCAATGGCGCTGCACGCGCCCCGACGGCTGGCCGCAAGGAGTGCAGGACCGACATTGGCAACGTCAATGCAGGCAGCCTGCGTCCCGGTCAACGGGCGCCAAAGGAAAACATCATTGTGATTAAAGCGCCTGTGATCAACAACTGCCGCTGAAAACCTGGCCCACCTGATGGTGGGCCTTTTCACGTCAGAGATTCGCTAGATAGAAGAAAGAAACATGATCAAACGCCTCTGGACAGTGGTGGCCCTGGCCAGCCTGTTGTCCGCCTGCGCCACGACGCCGCGCGACGATAAAGCATTCATCGAACGTACGTACTCGGAATACCCACCGGTGGTGAGCCCGGTACGCTCCATCACTGGTTTCACCGACTCCCTGGTGTGCATGGACGCCATGCTGTCCGCCCGCGGCAAGCCGCCCATCCTCATCACCAGCAAGATATTTTTTGACGCTTCCGGCAAATCCGGTACGGCTGTCAAGGAATTGATCATCACAGCGCTGTCCGAGATGTCACGCCAAAGCGGAGCGTTTCGCTACGTGGATTTTGAGGTCGACCTCACGCGGCAGGACACGGTTCAATACCTGAGCAGCTTGATGCTGGGGATGAATGCGTTGGAACTGTCTCCTCCGGAGGTCTACGTTTCAGGCGCCATCGGCTATATCGACCAGAACGTCACTGCCAAGCGCCGCAGCCTGGGTATCAGCGCGGACGGGCGCTTGAGTGGCAGCGCTTTCTCCGCCGATTTTGCCTACGACAACGACGTCAATACATCGGTGATTGCGCTCGAATTGCATCTGGGCGAAATGAAGACCCGTGTGCTGTTGCCCGGTATTCACGCCTCCAATTCAGCCGTGCTGGCCAAAGCTGGCGCGGGCATTGAAGGCGGTGGAGCCATCAAAAAAGTCGGGGTGCAGTTTGGCCTGAGCCGTGACCATACGCAGGGCACCGGCATTGCGGTGCGAACACTGGTGGAGCTTGGCATGATCGAGCTGGTGGGGAAGTGGCTCAAACTGCCTTACTGGGGCTGCTTGTCGCTGCCGCAAAATCACCCGGAATTCCAGCGCCAGCTCTACTCTTGGTACATCGCCACGCCACCCGAACAGTTGACGCGCTTGGCCGCGGCCGCGATGCGCCGAGCAGGCTATCTGGAACAGCCTGACCAGGCGGAGCCTGCGATCGGCGCTGCTGCGGCCACCACCGCCGAGAAGCCCAAAGAAGGTGACGCCAAGATCGCCAGCACGTCACCCGCACTGCAGGCCGCCCTGGCCCGCTTCCAGGCCGACAATGACCAACCTGCCACGGGCCTGTTGAGCTTTGCCACCTACGAGCGCATGATCGCCCGCATGGTGCGGGTCAACCCCGACGGCACGTTCCTCGCGATGGACTGGCTCCGCGAGTTGGAGGCTCCACCCGCTCGGCCTACAGTCATAGCGCAAGCGCCACCTGCAGATACGGAATCGCAACGCAAGGGATTTTCCCCCGCCGTTGAAGTGTTCTTGAACACCCCCAACAGCCTGCGCCGCTACCAAGTGGGTGAGAATTTCAAGATTCACGCGGCGGTGGCCCGAAGCGCGTATTTGCATTGCTACTACCAGGACGTAGCGAGTAACGTGACGCAGATCTACCCCAACCCGGCCCAGTCCGTTCAGCCCATGCTTGCGCGGTTTCCGATCAGCGTGCCTGACGCTGCAGGCAGCTTCAATCTCAGCTTCGACAAGCCGGGCAGTGAAAAGGTGGCGTGCTTCGCCGCGCAAGAAGACTTCCAGGACAAGCTGCCGCTGGAGTGGCGCAGTGCGGCACTCGAGCCTCTTCCCGGGGTACGGAGCATGGAGACTGTGAGCCAGCGCATCCAGGCAGTCGCTGGTCCTACGCTGGGTCTGGCCGAGATCGATCTCATGATCGAGCCCGACCCCACGCCGGTGCGTCCTGTCGCCCGTAGCCGCAACCGCGCACCGCGCAAGTGACGATGAAACACGCGCACGCCTTGCAAGCGGCCCCGCTGCGGCACTACCGCCGACAGGTGTCTGCCGCTCTGCTGGTGGCTCAAGCACTGCTCATCACGCCCGCTGGCGCTGCTGTGGTCGTGCGCAAGTTGCCTGAGGACGCAGCCGCGCCGACCATCAATCCCGCGCCTGGTGTTCCTGCGCCCAAAGACGGCAGCCGCATGCTGCGCAGCGAGGGTTCGCCCAACAACACCATGTTCGGGCCCACGCCACCTGAAGGTTCGTTGCGCCGGCCGACAGGCCAGGAAAACCCTGAGCAGGCCTACATGGCGGGCTTGGAGCAATACAAAACGCGCAGCGCCACCGGCACGCGCAACTATGGGCGGGCCATCGAGTACTGGCGCCGCGCGGCCCAGGCAGAGGAGCCGCGAGCGCTTACTGCCCTGGCCTACATGTACTTGCGCGGGCGCGGCGTGCAGCGCGACGCCGATGCTGCGCGCCGCTTGGCAACGCGTGCCTCCCGGCTGGGCAATCCGAGGGCCTATTTCATCCTGGCTGAAATTTTGTCCGACGAGGGAGACGGCATAGGCGCCATCGACATGCTGGAGCGCGGCGGCCTGCTGGAGGATGCACTTGCCTTGAACGAGCTGGGCGTGCGCAGTGAGCTGGGCGACAGCATGCCGCGCGATTTGTCGCGGGCGCAAGAGTATTACCGCCGCTCGGCGCGGAGCGGCAGCAAGGCCGCTCAACGCAACCTTTTGCGCGTGACGGGCCATTCGAGCGAGCTCAGCGACGTGGGTGAACGCTATGCCACCACCATGGTCTTGGCCAAGGAGGGTGACCGCGTGGCTATGTACAACCTGGGGCTCATGTTCCACACTGGCACCGGCACCGGAATCAGCTATCGAGATGCGCTCGACTGGTACCAGCGCTCGGCCGCCAAGAACTACTTCAAA
>JBBSRE010000320.1:0-3731 GCA_038243365.1 Burkholderiales bacterium
TCGCCCTGTTTGACGCAGTGCGCCGAGGCGCCCTCGCGCCACAGGAGGCGCGAGCCGAATTGCCGCCGCTGGTGCCCGATCAAAGTTGCAACGGCTACTGGCACGGCCAACCCGGCCTGGACCTGGTGGAACCCACTGCACTCGCAGCCGCCTGACGGCTTTGATTGCCTGCGGTAAATTTCAGGCGAAAAGTGCCTCTAACGCTTACTGGGTAAGCGCTAGCAGCTATCAATAGTGATATTTCGACGCCACGGCAAAAGAACGCTACCAAAGTCACGAACCCCATGAATGCCTCCCCCTTCTTCACTCTCCCGGCGCCGCTTGCGGCATTCACCGGGCGACTGCCTGCCTACCCCGGCTCGATGTTGCTGGTTGCCGCGCTGAACCTTGCAGTGGCGCGCCAACTGCCGCAGGACGTGCACGATAGGTTGCGCGGCAAGCGCCTGCGCATCCAGGTGCGCGACGCCCGCATGGCCTTTGACTACACCTGGACGGGCCGTGCCTTTGCCGCCCGGCCGCGCCAAGCAGAAACCGACTTGTGCATTACGGCCAGCGCGCACGACTTCATGTTGCTGGCCCAGCGACAGGAAGACCCGGACACGCTGTTCTTCAACCGCCGCCTGTCGATGGAAGGCGATACCGAGCTCGGCCTGGTGGTGAAAAACACCCTGGATGCGTTGGAACTGCCCGTGCTCGACCTGCAGCAGTGGACCCCGCGCCAATTGCTCTCGCGGTTGGCCGCGCTGCGCCCAGGAGCACGGCCATGAGCGGCGCGCCCAACCCTCGTCCAGACGGCCAGCCAGAAGCGCGCCCGCTGGTCTACTCCTGCTCCGGCTGCTCCAGCGCCGCACAACTCGCCAACCACCTTGCCGTGCGGCTTGATCGCGCAGGCGTGGCAGAGATGTCGTGCATTGCCGGCGTAGGCGGTGATGTGAAAAGCCTTGTGCGCACCGCGCGCTCAGGCCGGCCCATCGTGGCGCTCGATGGCTGCCCGCTGGTCAGCGTGCAAAGCAGCCTGGCGCGCCACGGCTTGGTCGCCACGCGGCATTACCAGCTGCAGCAGTACGGCGTGCGCAAGCGCCAACACGAAGACTTCGACCCCGTGCAAGCGCAGGAGGTGCTGACACGCATTCAGGCCGATCTGCAAGCCGATGCAGCGCAGCAAGAAGCTGGCGCTGCCTCTCGTTCACTCAGTTCACCTTCCGCGCTTCCAGGTGCAATGCGCAGTGCCACCCACGCGTCACTGCACCAGCCCTGCAGCGCAGCATGAGCGCGGCGACCCCGGTGCGGCGCATCGTCGTCGCCATCTCAGGCGCGAGTGGCGCGGTCTATGGCACACGCCTTTTGCAGGTTTTGCGCGCAACGCCCGGCATGGAGCCGCATTTGGTCGTCTCTGAGGCCGGCTGGCGCAACCTTGCGCAAGAAGGAGGAATGGAGCGCAGCGCACTCGAAGCCCTGGCGCACACCGTGCATGACGTGCGCGATGTGGGTGCCAGCATCGCCAGCGGGTCGTTTGCCTGCGCCGGCATGGTGGTTGCGCCCTGCTCCATGCGCACGCTCGCAGGCGTTGCACACGGCATCTCTGACAACCTGATCACGCGCGCTGCCGATGTGATGCTGAAGGAACGCCGCCGTCTGGTGCTGCTGGTGCGTGAATCGCCGCTGCACCTCGGGCACTTGCGCAACATGGTGGCCGTCACGGAGATGGGCGCCATCGTCTGCCCCCCCGTACCGGCCTTTTACCTGCGCCCCGCAACGGTGGCCGACATCGTCGACCAGGCGGTGGCACGCGCGCTGGACCTGCTGGAGGTAGCGCACACCTTGGCGCCGCGCTGGACGGGCCAGCCTCCCCATGACGCCAAAGCGCCATGAAACGCACCCACCAAGGTTAGGCGAAAGGCGGCTCGCTGCGGTGCATTTCGCCTTCGGCCTCGTCTTCGGCCGGGCCCCGCGGGTCCATTTGCAGCACGGCCTGCGAACCGCCACCCATGACCACAAACTCACCCTTCTCTGCGGTAGGCACAGGCGGCGCCACGCGCATACGCTTGGCAGCGTACAGCGCGAGTGCCCCCATCACAACCGCGTAAAACAGCATCAGGCTCGAAGGCCCGGCGACGTCCATCACCGCTCCGGCGAGCACTGGGCCAATGGCAGCGCCGACGCCGTGAATCAGCAGCAAGCCGCCGGTGAATTCCACCAGCCGCGACGAGTCGATCACGTCGTTTACGTGCGCCACGCCCAAGCCATAGATCGAAAAAATCAGCCCGCCGAACAGCAACGCGAGAGGCAGCATGTAGTCGACCGATACATTGGCCAGCACAAAGGCCAGCGCCGTGACGATGGCTCCCAGAACGCACACCCAGAACAGCACCATGCGCCGGTCGTGGCTGTCCGAGTAGTAGCCCACTGGCCACTGCAGCGCGGCACCACCCAAAATCGCGGTCGCCATGAAGGTCGCGACCCCGGCATCGCTGAAGCCCGCGGATTTCCCGAATACGGCGCTCATGCCGTAAAACGCGCCGGTGATCAGGCCCGACGCGAAAGCGGCCGCCATGCCCATCGGCGAGGCGTCGTAGAGCTTGCGCAAACTGAAGCTGGGGGCCTCGACCACTGCGGGCTCAGGCACCTCAGTCAAGGTGATCGGCACGAGTGCAAAGGAAAACAGCACCGACACCAGGGCAAACGGAACGAACCCCAGGCGGTCACCCACCAGCAGCAGCCACTGACCCAGCGCCATGGCGACGAAGTTGATGGTCATGTACACCGCAAACAGACGGCCGCGCAGCGCGTTGGGCGCCAGCGCGTTGAGCCAACTTTCGATGGTGATGTACAGCCCCACCATGCACATGCCGGTGACAAGGCGGAGCAGCCCCCAGAACCACGGATCGATCCAGAAGGCATGCAGGATGGGCATGGTCGACGCCATCGACGCCATCACCGCAAAGGCGCGGATATGCCCCACTTTGCGAATCAACACCGGGCAGGCAAACGTACCCAACACGAAGCCGACGAAGTACGCCGCCGTGACCAATCCCAGCGTAATGCTCGAAAACTGCGCCACGCTGGCGCGCAGGCCCAGCACCGAAAACAGCAAGCCAACGCCCAGCACCAGTACCCCGGAGCCGAGCAACAAAGTGGACAGGCGCCACAGCAAAGGGCCTACGGAGACGCTGGGAGAAGAACGTTCAGTCAACACAAAAAACCTTGGGGTTATGCCCCCCGTCCTATTCATTGGTATGCATTTGCAATCCATCGGGCGGCGGGCGCTGTGATTATGAAAGCGAACGATCGAGTGTTGATGAGAGGCGACCATTTCCCTTGAAAACACAATCAAAACAATAGCTGCCGGCGCGATCGCCACCTGCGAAAACGCCCTTTTTTATCCAAAAATTACGCCATGACTACGCACGACCTCCGCAGTTTCCTCACCCAGCTCGAACAGACTGGCGATCTGCGCCGCATCCCCGACCCCGTCTCGCCGCACCTGGAAATGACCGCGCTGTGCGACCGCGTGCTGCGCACAGCCGGCCCGGCGCTGCTGTTCGAAAACCCTACTGGCCACACCATGCCGGTGCTGGCCAACCTGTTTGGCACACCCGAGCGCGTGGCGCGCGCCATGGGCGTGGACAGCATTGCCGGCCTGCGCCCGTTTGGCGAACTGCTGGCGACGCTGAAAGAGCCCGCGCCGCCCAAGGGCTTCAAAGACATGGCCGGCATGGGCAGCCTGCTCA
>JBBSRE010000321.1:0-3701 GCA_038243365.1 Burkholderiales bacterium
CGGCGGCGAAGCCGTCCGCCTTGAACGAGATGTTAGACGCCATATATCACCGACGCCCGGTTGGCGAGCGTGAATTGCTCAAACTCGTGCTGGTGTGCAATGCGATCAGAACGACGTGGACGAGCAGATGGATCGGTGTACATGTAAATGTGAAGGCCGCGAGTAGGTTGTTGTTGCGCATGCGCGATCAAATCTACAGGTGACAAAAACCAAATTTTCTCGCTCGAAAGATCTACGAGTGCGATGTAATCAGCTGGACAATTGTGTGGAACCCACCAATCAAGTGCTAACTTACCAGTACCCCCTCCTGGTTTGGCTCGCAGATTAGTCTTTACTTGCACAGTAATTGGATGGGGTAGAGCTGATGAGTAGGTCACCAAATCAATGCCAGTATCGGTGCTCAGTGGTGCGGATTCGATGCCGCGCAGCAAGAGCTGGTACTGAACCAACAATTCTCCGCACTTTCCTATTTGAGCCGTAGCTAAAGACATATTCAAGTCGCTTCTAACGAAAAAGCTAAGCCGTTCGCCGAAGGCGAATCGGCTTGAGCGATCGGTTAGACCTGATATTTTTTAGTAATTATTTTTACCAAGATATTTTTTGTCTGTTATTTTCCATTGATGCTTTATTTTTTCAACTGTATATTGATATTTCTTGCTTGGAAAGTTATTGGCATCATCGTTCACATGCTCAGAAGAGATGACTACGAATTTATTAGAATTAATTTGTTGTATTTTTTCGATGAACCGTAAATTAACTGATTTTGAAAATTCTTCACCGAAGGCGTCGTTGTTTTGAACAAGGAGTGGTCGGGATTCGGTAAATCGACTTACTTCGGTTATTATGAATGAATGAGTTGCTGAGCCACCATTACATCCGATGTCTCCATCCCATAGAATGAAATAGGTGGCACTTCCCATTTCAACATCCCGTTCTATGGTGTAAACATTTTTCAAAAACTTGCGGACTGATTTTTCTTCTTCAAAGCTGCTCCCACAAGATACGGTCTCAGAATATTTTTTCAAGACGGTAAGAGCTGCAATTTTTTCCATCCATCTCTGTTTTTGGTTGGGCAAGAGAATGGGTGGCAACGAGTAATGCGGATGAGAGGAATAAAATAGTTTTGGAGAGCATAAGAGGGTTTTTAAAGGCTAACGTAATGTAGACCGCAACTATCCGCAGGCCATATCTGGCGCTTGCGGTCTAGGTTGGTTTGAAAAATCTTGGAAGAAGGGCTTGCAGCCAATGCTTTTCGGGCGATAAGCTGTACAAAAAAACAGTGCTGAATTGAGGCATGAAACCCGCCGCCCCTCCTGTGTTGCACGCCACACGGTTGCTGGATCAGATCCGTGAGCGAATTCGTTACAAACACTATAGCTTGCGCACCGAGCAGGCTTACGTGCAATGGGTGCGAGTGTTCGTCAAATGGCATGGCCTGCGGCATCCGCGCGACATGGGGCGCGAGGAGATCGAGGCGTTTCTGTCTATGCTGGCCAACGAGCGCAGGGTGGCCGCGTCCACGCACAACTAAGCGCTGAGCGCATTGCTGTTTCTTTATCGGGAGGTGTTGTGCGTTGACCTGCCCTGGCTCGATGGTCTCCAGCGGCCCCGAACGCCCAAGCGCATCCCGCCGGTTGTGACCGTAGACGAAGTGGCGGTAGTGTTGGCGGCACTACCCCCAGACATGGCGCTGCTTGCGCGCCTTCTGTATGGCACGGGCATGCGTTTGATGGAGGGGATGCGTCTGCGCATCAAGGATGTGGATTTCGATCGCAGCGTGATCGTGGTGAGGCAGGCCAAAGGGGACAAGGATCGCGTGGTGATGCTGCCCCGCAGTTTGGCGGCCGACTTGCGCCAGCAAGTCCTTGCCGCGCGAGCGCAATTGGAGCACGACCGTCAGGCCCAGCGCGGTGGGGTTGAGGTGCCTCATGCACTCGAAGTGAAGTATCCGCAGGTCGGCAATCGCTGGGGCTGGTTCTGGGTGTTCCCAGCCCCGGCGCTTTCGGTTGACCCACGCACTGGCGTTGAGCGACGGCACCATGTCTATGAAGAGCGTTTGCAGCGGGCGCTGAAGAAGGCAGTGGCGCGGGCCAATATCTATAAGCCCGTTTCCGTGCATACGCTGCGCCACAGTTTTCCGACGCATTTGCTTCAGGCTGGCACCGATATTCGTACCGTGCAGGAGCTGCTGGGCCACTCAGATGTGAGCACCACCATGATCTACACGCATGTGTTGAAGGTTGCCGCCGGGGGCACCACGAGTCCGTTGGATGCCATGGCCTCAAAGCTGACAGCTCTCTGAGTGACTTCTCTGAAGCCTGCAGCTCAAGGTCTGCTCAGGGTCGCAAGCAGCCGATCAGTGCCTCAGACTTTCTTGCAAAAACTCCGGTTAACCGGGGTCGTCGAAGTCCGACTGTCTCCGTGTTCCTGTTTTCGCTGAAAAGCTACTCGGAGAGAGCAGCTCATTTCTTGGGCTTATTGGCAAAGAGCAACTCAACGAGCGAACCGGAATTCGACCGTCAACCCCTCAAGCCCCGCAGCACTTCTTGAACTTCTTGCCGCTGCCGCAGGAGCAAGGGTCGTTGCGGCCGGGCTCGTTCGCCTTGTGCAGGGGTTCCACGCGCGGGCCCAGGCTTTTCCAGATCTGGCGCAGGTCGTACACCGCCCAGATGGCTTCGCCAAACATCTCTACCCGGTTCTCACTGACGGAAGGCGCGCCTTCTTCCTCGTACATGTTGACGGCAGGCTTGCCGGTGTCGTCCTCGGTCAGGGCGACGATGGCGTCCAGCGCATCGTCTAGCCACTGCGCCTGCTCGCGGTCGCGCGGCGGGGCCCATTCTTCGGGCCAGTTTTCCACGGCGAACATGAAGCCCAGGGCCCAGACCTGTGCAAAAGACGGGACTTCGCCGTCTTTAATGGCCGGGCGCTCCTCTTCGGGCAGCGCCTGCAGGGCACCGCGCACGTCCATGACGTCGGGCTCCAGCGTGCGCGGGTCGTCCAGCGCCTCCACGAGAGTATCTAGCGCCAGCACCACTTCGTCCCAGCGGCGCTGCCACAGCGAGAGAAAACTGGTTTGCTGCATCGCATCGGCAAACATCGGAAGCTGCGGGAGCGCAGCGCCGTCCAACTCTTCCATGACCTCCCCATCGCCGAGCAGCATAGGCAGGTATTCCGCCGGGGAAATGGCGCGCCGGCTGCACACCAGCGCAGTTAGAAAGCCATCGCAAAACTCCCACTGCGGGGTCTCGTCGAAGCGGCTGCGAATATCATCCAGAAGATCGTCCAGCGCTTCCATATCTTCTAGCGAAAGCGCGCGATGACTCTCTCCGTCTTCAACAAGTGTGGGCGGGTTCTCGGGGGAAGCGGGGGTGCAATCGGTCATGGCTAAGGTTCTGCGAGCAAAGGCTTTTATGATGCCCGGTTCACACGCTACAGGGCGCGCCGGGGCTGGCAGTCAGTGTAGCGCCGGCTTTCCGCCACACGAGGCTTGCCCACCGCAAGCCGTCGACCATTGACATGATCTATTGACCGATTACGCCGTTTTTCTGCCCACCGAGGTGGCGGCCTACGTGGTGCGGGGCGATACTTTCGTGACGGTACCGGCCTTTGTGCAGCGCAAGCACCACCGGCTGGTGCCCGCCGGCTTCGCCCAGCGCCTCTACCGCGACCCGGCCAATGAGCTGCTGTTGGTGCAGGCCCCC
>JBBSRE010000322.1:0-3687 GCA_038243365.1 Burkholderiales bacterium
GCGCTGAACCCCGAAGGCCTGGTGCCGCGTGTGGTGCGGGCGCTCAAGAAAGAGTTTCCGGATCTGGGCGTGATGACAGACGTCGCCCTCGACCCCTTCACCAGCCACGGCCAGGACGGCCTGCTCGATGACACCGGTTACATCCTGAACGATGAAACCGTGGAAGTGCTCACCCGCCAGGCGTTGACGCAGGCCGAGGCGGGTGTGGACATCGTCGCGCCCAGCGACATGATGGACGGACGGATTGGAGCGATTCGAGCAGGGCTCGAATCGAGCGGCGCTATCCACACCCGCATCATGGCCTACAGCGCCAAGTACGCCAGCGCCTTCTACGGCCCGTTTCGCGACGCTGTCGGCTCTGCCGGCAACCTGGGCAAAAGCAACAAGAAGGTCTATCAGATGGACCCGGGCAACAGCGACGAGGCCCTGCGCGAAGTGGCCATCGACATCGCCGAAGGCGCCGACATGGTGATGGTGAAACCCGGCATGCCCTACCTGGACATCGTGCGCCGTGTGAAGGACGAGTTTCACGTACCCACCTTCGCCTACCAGGTGAGCGGCGAGTACGCCATGCTCAAGGCCGCCGCGCAAAACGGCTGGCTGGACCATGACGCGGTGATGATGGAAAGTCTGCTGGCCTTCAAGCGCGCGGGGGCAGACGGGGTGCTGACGTACTTTGCGCGAGAGGCAGCGCGATTGCTTCAAAAATAATAGCTGGTAGCGCTTGCCCGCATTGCGCTAACGGCTAATTTCACCTGCAATCTACAACCACCCCACCTTGCGAAAACGCCGGTACAGCACCGCCACGGCCAGCACGATCAGGCCCAGTGCGACCGGGTAGCCATAGCGCCACTTGAGCTCGGGCATGACCTCAAAGTTCATGCCCCATATGCCCGCCATCGCGGTGGACACCGCGAAGATGGCGGCCCAGGCCGCCAAGCGCTTGGTGGTCTCGGATTCTTCGATCGCCACCATCGACAGGTTCACCTGAATCGCCGTGCCAATCGTGTCGCGGATGGTATCGATGGCGGCATTGATGCGCGCGAGGTGGTCGTGCACATCGCGGAAGTATTCCTGGGTACTGATGAAGGCCGCAGGCACGCGCCCGCCGTGCAGCTTGCCCAGCATTTCCAGAAGCGGCGCCACGGCGTGGCGCAGCACCGTGGTGTTGTGCTTGAGGTCATACAGCCGCTCGATGTTGCGGCGTGCCGAGCCAGGGGCAAAGATCAGTTCTTCAATGGCTTCAAGCTCGGCCTCGAACAGTTCGATCACCGGAAAGTAGCGGTCGACCACCGCGTCCATCAGCGCATACATCACAAAGCCCGAGCCGTGTTCCAACAGCTTGGGCTGACGCTCGCAACGTTCGCGTACGCCCAGAAACCCGTGCGCGCTGCGGGTGCGGGCCGACAGCACAAAGTTCTTGCCCACAAACACAGCCACTTCACCCACGGAAAGTTCAGTGCAGGCGTAGGGCTCTTGCATGGCACGCGGGATCGGCAGCGGGTTGGCAGGCGGCGTGTCAGTGGACGACACCACCGGTTCCACAAGGTGCATGACGGCAAACACCATGTCGACGTATTCCTCGATCTTGGGCCGCTGGTGGCCTTTGAGCGCGTCTTCCACCGCCAGCTCGTGCAAACCGAACTCGTGCTGCATCAGCAAGAGCTCTTCGGCGCTGGGATCCAGCAGCGCCACCCAGACAAAAGCGTCAGGGCGCTCCAGCCAGTCGGATATTTCTTCGGTCCCGATGTCGGCCAGCTTGTGCCCGTTTTCGTAGACCACGCAGTTGATCAGCATCGGTAATGCGCCCCGTTCTTGCTCACGCGCTCTGGCCTGCCGTCAGCGCGGCCTCGATGTCGCTGCCGAGCTTGGCGGGCGCATCCTGAGGCGCGTAGCGGCGGATCACCCGCCCGTCACGGCCGACCAGAAACTTGGTGAAGTTCCATTTGATCGCCTTGCTGCCCAGCAGGCCGGGCGCTTCTGCCGCCAGCCAGCGGTACAGGGGATTGGCATCGGCACCGTTGACCGTGGTCTTGGCCATCATGGGGAAGCTCACGCCGTAGTTGAGCTCGCAGAAGGATGCAATGTCCTGGTTGGTGCCCGGGTCCTGGCTGCCGAACTGGTTGCACGGAAAACCCAGCACCACCAGTCCCTTGGGGCCGTACTCGCGGTGCAGGGCCTCTAACCCCTTGAACTGCGGCGTGAAGCCGCAGGCGCTGGCGGTGTTGACGATCAGAAGCACCTGCCCGCGGTAGTCGGCCAGCGGCGCGCTGCTGCCGTCCATCCTCAAAGCTTCAAAGTCATAGGCGGTATCGGCCATCGCGCGCTCCTCGTTGTGGGTCGTCGATGTTAGGACAATGCGCGCAGCGCCGACGCGCGCTGCGGTAGCAAGGCCAGCAGCGCCGCCAGCACGATGAACGCGCCGCCGGCCAACAGGCGAGGCCCCGGCTGCGCGGCGCCCAGCAGCACCGATGACGTGCTGGCAAACAGCACTTCGGTCAGCATGACCAGCGCGGTGGTGCCTGCAGCGAGCCGCGCTGCGCCATATTGCAACCCGAGGTTGCCCAGCACAAAGGCCAGTGCCAGACTGGCAGCCACCAGCAGCCAGCCCACCGCCGGCGCGGGCGGCGCACTCGCCACGCCCGTTGCAGTGGCGGCCAGGGCGCCCAGGCCGGCGATCACAAAGCCGCCGCAGAACATGGCCACCATGCGCCCGCTCTCGGGGGTGTTGTGAAAGCGGCGCAACAGCACGTTGGTCAAGGCAAAGCAGAAGCCGCCCGCCACAGCGAGCAGGTCGATGCTGGACAAACCACTTCCCACCTCCGAAAAACTCGGCAGCCCCGCGCCCGCTGGCACCACCACCAGCACCACGCCGGCAAACGCCAGCACCACGCGTAGCAGCGCCTGCGGCGTGGGCCGATCACCCAGCAGCCACCACGCCAGCAGCACCGACCAGGCAGGCATCAGATAAAACAGCAACACCACCCGCACCACGTCGCCCATCGTCACGGCCCAGTTGAAGCAGATGTTGGTCAGGCCCGCTGCCACCGCCAGCCACCACAGCTGGGGATGGCGCCAAAACCTTTGCGCGCTGCCACGCACCAGCACCACCAGGCAGACCAGTGCCACGAGGTACACCAACGCCGTGGCCCACAGCGGATGCAGACCGGCGCTGTGCAAGGCGCGCAGCGGCCACCACGACACGCCCCAGACAAAGGCGTTAAACAGCAGCGCAAGAACTGGGCGTGTGGAAGACATCAAGAAAAATATGAGAGAAAAATGGCTGTAGCGCTTACTGGCATTGCGCAAGCAGCTATTATTTTATGAGTGATAAAGCGGCCAAGCGCCATCGCCCCAATGCTCCAACGCAATGACTTTCTGCGTAAGACTTGTGAGACTGTGCCGGCGCAATGGCAGCGGCACCGAGGTGGGCTGCAGCGCGCCACTTCGCAGCCAAAGTGCAGACCTTGCCATTGTCAAAAAAAAGCTTCCGCCCTATCAGATCCACAGTTAACAGCCGAGCCGAGCGAAGCAGACGTTTCTTCGGCTGCGCTCGGCCTCTACCCTAACTGCCGCTCAGTGCATGGCGCCGCCGCGCGCCACTTCCAACAAGTGCTCGACCTCTTCGGTGTGGTGGCGGCAGTTATGGCGGTGCCAGCGGCCGATGAGCCACATGGTGCCGGCGAC
>JBBSRE010000323.1:0-3686 GCA_038243365.1 Burkholderiales bacterium
AATCTATTGACGTTACCACCCGGCTTGAAACCACGGCGTCGGCCCACCGCCCGAGTCCAGCTTTCGCGCGTGGGCGGTTAGATCGGGCGCCAGCGGGCTCCGAGGCCAAAGCCCGGTCGCGTACCATGCGCCGCTCTGCCTGAGCTGCTGCACCCGCGCAGTCTGCGTCACCCTCTTTTTTGCCATGAAGCTTGCTACTTTGAGAGACGGCTCGCGCGACGGCCAGTTGGTCGTCGTCTCGCGTGACCTGGGCTTCGCCCACTACGCCACTGGCATCGCCAACCACCTGCAGAGCGTGCTGGATGACTGGGGGTTTTTCTCACCCCAGCTGCAGGACCTCTACGACGAGCTGAACGCTGGCCGCACCCGGCATGCGTTTCCGCTCGATACCACGCAGTGCCTGGCGCCGCTGCCGCGCGCTTACCAATGCCTGGAGCCGGTGACGCCGTTGGCAGACTTGTCTGCCAGTGTGCCCGCCACTCAGTCCACTGCGCCGTCCGCTGCCGTACGTGGCTCACCGGCGCTGCAGCAAGTGGCAGGCGATGGCTTGCTTGGTGCCCGCGCACCCCTAGGTCCACGCGATGGCGAATGGCAGCTTGATTTCGGCGCCGGTCTGGCGGTGGTGACGGGTGACTTGGCCGCTGCCAGCACTTCCGGGCAAGCCCTCGATGGCGTGCGTTTGCTGATGTTGGCCAACACCGTAGTGCTGCGCGCGCTTGAGCGCGCTGAGCGCGAGGCTGGCGTCGGGCCGGTGCACAGCCGCCCCGGCACTGCCTTCAGCCCGGTGGCCGTCACGGTGGATGAACTGGGCGCCGATTGGCGTCAGGGCCGTCTGGCGCGCACGTTGCAAGTGCATTGCAATGGTCGCAAGCTCGGCCTGCTGGACGCCGAAGCCGACATGGGCTGGGGCTTTGGTGAGTTGATTGCCCAAGCCTGCCGCACGCGTGCGCTGCGTGCCGGCAGCATCGTCTGCAGCGGGCCGCTCAGTGTGCCTGCAGGGACCGGGAAACAAGTCGGCACCCAGACTCCCGCCCAGCGCGGTGCCGCCAGCTTGCTGGCCAAGCGCAATCTCGAGCTGCAACAGGGCGGCAAGGCTCTCTCCAGCTATCTTCAGAGCGGCGACCAGATTCGCATTGACATGAAGGGGCCGGATGGCCACAGCTTGTGCGGCGCTATTGAGCAAACGGTGGCGGGTGAGGAGGTGAGCCGAGCGAGTGGACCCGCACCATGAACTCAGCGTCCAGCGCCTCTGAGGCACTCACACGCAGCGACGCCGACATGCAGGCCTATTACGCGGTCCGCGCGGCGGAGTACGACGCCATTTACCGCAAGCCAGAGCGTCAAGCCGACCTGCGCGCCATCGAAGCCTGGCTCCCACCCCACTTTGCGGGCAAGCGCGTGTTGGAGATCGCTTGCGGCACTGGCTACTGGACGCAGTTTCTGGCCCCCAGCGCTGCCAGCGTGCTCGGTCTCGACGCCTCGTCCGAGACGCTTGAGATCGCCCGCACCCGCGGCCTTGGCCCTCAGGTGCAATGGATGGTCGGCGATGCCTACGCGCCGCCGCGCACGCCTCAGGCTTTCGACGCAGCGTTTGCAGGGTTCTGGTTCTCGCACGTGCCCAAGGCGCGCCAAGTGCCTTTCCTTCGCGGCATGCACGCGGCCCTGCCGACGGGGGCGCTGGTGCTGCTTCTGGACAATCGCTTGGTGGCAGGCAGCAGCACGCCGATCAGCGAGACCGATTCGGACGGGGACACCTGGCAACTGCGCCGCTTGCAGGCAGGCACGCAGCATCGGGTACTGAAGAACTTCCCCAACGAAGCAGAGCTGCACGCGGCGGTGCAGGCCGCAGGCGCCTCGGACGGAATGCTCACGCTATGGACCCATTTCTGGGCGTATGCCTACCGCGTGCCTGCATCCCCTGCCCCGCCTGCATCGTGTGGGGCGCTGGCATGAGCGTTCAAGGCAGCGGGCTTAGGCGCTGTCAAAGGGCGCTCAGACTTGCGGCAGATTGCCCACGTTCTGGTGCTGCGGACACTTGACGAGCAGGTCTGCACTCCGAAAAAAGCCGTACGCGTTCTTATGCGGCGCTTTGGGTGCGCTCCACCTCCCGCTCGACCTCCACCAGGCAGTCGTAAAAGGTAGGCGCTTGGCCGATGTCGGTCAGGGCCTGGCTGGTGAGCTGGTTGACGTTGGTGCCGGCCAAGCCCAGCTTGCGCCACCAGATGCCCAGGCCATTGACCACGCCAAGGCGGGCGCGATCGTTGAGTTCGGCGTGGCACAGGTACTCGCCGCGTTCGTTGAACACCCGCACCACCTCTCCGTCGACAATGCCGCGCACGGCCGCGTCCTGCGGATGCATTTCCAGCAGCGGCCGGCCTTCCTGCTTTTGCAGGCTGGCGACGTTGACGAAGGTGGTGTTGAGGAAATTGCGCGCAGGCGGCGAGATCATCGCCAGCGGGTACGCGGCTGACCGGCCCACTGCCTCGTGGTTGGGCAAATAGTCGGGCAGACCGTCTTGCCCGGCCGCCGCCAGCGCAGCACTGAAGAATTCGCATTTTCCTGACGCTGAAGGGAAGCAGCCTTCGGCAAAAGGCGCATCAGGCACCGGCAGCGCGGCAAAGCCGTGCTCCAGCAGCTGGTTGAAATTCACCTGATCGCCATACGCCTGCTGGCACAGTTGTTCGTCGCTGTCGGCAAAGCACGGCTCGGTAAAGCCCATCTGCCCCGCCAAGTGGCGAAAGATGTCGGTGTTAGCACGTGCTTCGCCACACGGCGCAATCGCCGGCCGGTTGAGCAGGACGTCGGTGTGGCCGTAGGCGAGGTGCACATCCCAGTGCTCCAATTGCGTCGTCGCGGGCAGGATGTAGTCGGCGTAATCGGCAGTGTCGGTCTGGAAGTGCTCCAGCACCACGGTGAACAGATCGTCCCGTGCGAAGCCGCGCGCCACCTTGGCCGATTCCGGCGCCACGGCTACCGGGTTGCTGTTGTAGACCACCAGGGCCTCGATCTTTGGGCCGAACTCGGCAGAGGTTTCCCGCAGCAGATCGTCGCCAATCGTCACCATGTTGATGGTGCGCGGCCGGCGCGCGCCCAAGAGTTCGGGGCGCTGCAAAGCGTTGCGCTGCACAGGGAAGTTGCCCGAGCTTGAAAACAGCACTCCCCCCGCGCGATGGCGCCACGCGCCCGTGAGCGCGGGCAGGCACGCCACAGCGCGCACGGCGTTGCCGCCGCCTCGCGAGCGCTGCACGCCGTAGTTCAGCCGGATGGCAGCGGGCCGGGTGGTGCCGTATTCCCGGGCCAGCGTGCGGATCTGCTCCACCGGCAGCCCGCAGACTTCGGCCGCCCGTTCAGGCGGCCATTGCAGCGCGCGCTCGCGCAGCATGTCCCAGCCCAGCGTGTGTTGTGCCAGGTAGTTGTGGTCGAGCCAGTCGTGCACGATCAGCTCGTGCATCAGCGCCAGTGCCAACGCTGCGTCGGTGCCGGGCCGCAACTGCAGGTGCTCATGGCACTTGTCCGCGGTCTCGGTTTTGCGAGGGTCGATGCACACAAGGCGTGCGCCATCGCGCTTGGCCTGCTGCACGTAGCGCCAGAAATGCAGGTTGCTCGAGATGGAGTTGCTGCCCCAGATCAGGATCAGTTTTGACTCGGCAAAGAATTCCACCTTCATGCCAACCTTGGCGCCGAAG
>JBBSRE010000324.1:0-3672 GCA_038243365.1 Burkholderiales bacterium
GTCTTGTATTTGCGCCGAGCCCAGCGCACAAGCTTTCGGTCCAGATACCGGCACAGCCCGTGCATGGCGGATCGATAGAAAGCGCCGTAGTAGTTCCACCAACCTCGTATCGTGGGATTGCATTGCTTGGCCACTTCAACAAGTGGCTTTGACGTTTCGCCCGTAAGCCGCCACCCCCGCACCTGCTCTCGCATCCGTCTCAAGGCAACAGGACTAGCGCCAGGCAAGAAGCTGGTAGAAACGCGCCCGTACTTTGTCTGTGCCCTTCGCGGCCGAAACTGAAAGCCCAAGAATGTGAAGGTCACATTCGGATAGGCCTGGGTGCGGCTGCGGTCCTTGCAATAGACGATCTTGGACTTCTCCGGATGCATCGTCAACCCACATTCCGCCAGCCTTTCGGCAATGGCTTGCATGACCTCCTGCGCCTGCTCTTGGCTGCGGCAATGGACCACCGCATCATCGGCGTAGCGCGCAAAAGGGCATTGCGGGAAGTTGCGCTGCATCCAGCAGTCAAACGCATAGTGCATGAACAGATTCATCAAGATCGGACTGACCACGCCCCCTTGCGGGGTACCGCGATCCCGCGGCAAGCGGCTACCCTGTGCAGTCTCGAACGGCGCAGTCAGCCACCGTTCGATGTACATCAGGATCCAGTCTTCCTTGATGTGCTTGCGCATTGCCTTGAGCAAGAGCCCGTGGTCGATTTCATCGAACGCCGCCTTGATGTCGAACTCCACCACCCAGTCGTACTTCCAGCACCGTTGCCGGGTGATGGCTACCGCCTGTTTGGCCGATCTCCCGGGCCGGTACCCATACGAATCCGCATGGAACACCGGATCGAGAATCGGTTCAATGAGAAGCTTGACTGCGGTCTGCGCCACGCGATCAGCCACCGTGGGCACACCCAACTTTCGAATGCCGCCCGTTGCCTTGGGAATCTCCACTTGCTTGACCGGCGGCGGGAAGTACGACCCCGACGACATCCGGTTCCACAGCTTGTAGAGGTTCTTCGGCAGGTTCTGCTCGAACATCGCTATCGTTTCCTCATCGATGCCGGCCGCACCCCGGTTGGCCTTCACTCGTTGGTACGCCTCCCAGATCGTTCGCTTTGCAATGTCGTAAGGTTTCGTTGATGTCATGCCGCTCCTCCCCGCTTGCACGGGTTGGCGACCTTCGTCAACCGGATAACGCTGCCCCTTCGCTCCACCCTCATTACAAGAGCTTCATCACTACTACGAGCAGCTCCGCCCCTTGTTGCAGCATCGGTATTCTTCCTCGTGGTGTTGGCCACTTGTCATTTCCCTTCCCATCCGCAACAAAGTTCTCACGTTCCATACCGAAGCCTGTGTTGAGCTCATGCCGCCTCTACGCCGGCTGCCGTCAGGTCCGTAAACAGGTCTCGTCCTGACTGATCCTGGAGCGACGAGATGGCCCCAGTTTTGACAGCGCTTTAACGAATTAACGACGCATCATCGAACGGTTTGCTTTCGCTCATCTTCTCAACACGTACCTGCCATCCTTTGATGGATGACTTTTCCCCGGTCGCTCACCACCACGCCTTTTGAACGCAGCAGCACCGGGCGGTTTGAAGCCTGCTCCTGCAAGCCGGCTCCGGGAGACCTGCTCCCATCTTCAGTACAGCACCCCAAGCTTTCGCTTGTGTTCGTGACACACTCTCGTCCATTCGCCAGTTCCTGCCGACGGGCAGCTTGCGCCGACGACACACAGCCGCGAGCACAGGCAACATCTTCATAGCCCAGCGATAAATCGTCGAGTGATCAACCTTCACCCCGCGTTCGGCCATCATTTCCTCCAAGTGGCGCAGGCTCAATGGGTAGTCCACGTACCAGCGCACGCACACCAGCATGACTTCTGCCGGATAGTGCAGCCGCTTGATCACACGGCGCAGCGCTTCGATCAGCGTTTTCGGGTCAACTCTCATCTGGCAACCGTACCATCCCGCGCTTGTCGCGACAGAACCCTACATGGCGCAACCGGGGGCCTCCGGCGGCCTGGCAGGGGCCCGAATACCGATAGAAATCAAGTCAGAAAACCAACTTCAGAAAATCGCCTTGCACACAGAAATTCGGACACCCCCGCTTCGCTCGGCGCGTGCCCAAATAGCTGATCCGGTCGTTGTCGCGGATCTCCACGTATATCGATGCAGTGCATCATGCCTATCAGCTCGCGCAACTTTGCATCAGTACGCGCAGCGACCGGTTCACGGCGCTCGTCCCGGCCTTTGAGCAACGACCAAGTTCCACAACGCCTTGTCCTAATCTTACTGTGTCACAAGAGTAGCTTTACGTTTGCCCTGCCGCAGCACGGACACTGTCCGAGCCGCTCGATCAGCTGATAGCTCAGCCGCTGGCGTAGCGTCGTGATCGACGTCGCTACGTGGCGCTGCGCGCGCAGGACTGCCGCGCGGGATGTAATCTTCGGAAACGGCAGGCAGCTGGCGTGTGGGGTGGCTTTTTTTTTCGCCGCCGACTTGCTCGGCTGTGAGCCGCTCGGCCATTAAGAAGCCGTAAGCCGCAATGCTTAAGGCAGCGTGGTGGTGAAACCCCCGCCAGCCCCGGCCCTCGTAGTGCCCCAAACCGAAGTCCTGCTTCAGGTCCTGGTAGTCGCGCTCGATGCGCCAGCGCTGATGGGTTGTGCTGACGAGTTCATGAAGGGGGGTGTCCTCGGGCAGCGTAGCCAGGAAGTATTTGCTCGGCTCGTGCTCGGTTGGCGGCCACTCGATGAGCAGCCACTGCTCCGGGCGCAGCCGGGCTTTGCCGACATTGCCGCCGGCGTGGCGCACCCGCACGGCGGCAAACCGACCCTTGAGCGGCGCGTTGGTGCCCTCCCGCCAAGTGAGCGTCTTGAACGCTTGGGCTGGCAGCGACAGGGCCAACGCCTTGACGCTCATCGGCTGCAGAACGTCGGTGCGAACCGGCACCACCGGCGGGCGGCCCCGGCCGCTGTAGGGCGCAGGCGCCAGCGGCTCGATGCCCGGCGGCCAGACCACAACGGCCGAGGTGATACCCACCGCGTAGAGCAGCCCCATGTCGCTGAGCGCCTGGCGAAACGCGTTGTCCACGCCGTAGCCCGCATCGGCCAGCACGCAGTGGCGCGGCGCGCCTTCCGCTAGCAGCTGCCGCAGTTGCTCGAGCGCGATCTGCGGCTTGGTGGCGAAGCGCACCGCCTCGGGCACGCCGGCCTTGGCGCGACGATCGACATCGGTCGCCCACTCCTCAGGTAGATACAACTGCCAGGCCACCGGCAGGCTGCCTTGATCGCTGGCCAGCGACACGCTTACGGCCACTTGGCAGTTGTCTTGCTTGCCCAATATGCCGCAGTACTGGCGCGCCACGCCGACCGAGTGCCGCCCCTTCTTGGGAAACCCCGTGTCGTCGATGATCCACCCGCCCCCGCCCGAGAAGTCCATCTTGGGCACTACCCACTGCGCCACCCGGCGCAGCAGCTCTCCACCTGACCACTGGGCCTGGGCCACAAAATGGTGCAGCGCTTGGTGCTTTGCACTGGCGTGTAGCGGGTCAAGCCGCGCGGCCATCGGCTCCACACTCTTCCTTGACAGCGGCAGCATCAGCCCGGTGCAGTAGCCGCGCAAGCCCGCGTGCCGGTCGGCATGGCCAAGCCCCTCACTCAGGTGCTCCACATACCGGTCAA
>JBBSRE010000325.1:0-3671 GCA_038243365.1 Burkholderiales bacterium
CCTCTCTTCCAGCGTACCTGTCTCGATTCAGCCCCCTTGGCTGGCCCGGGATAATCGCGTCAAAGCTTTCAGTTCATGATCACACTCAAAAACGTCATTCTTCGCCGCGGCGCCAAAGTGCTGCTCGACGGCGTCAACGCCACCATCAACCCTGGTGAACATGTCGGCCTGGTCGGCCGCAACGGCGCAGGCAAATCCAGTTTGTTCGCCTTGTTCAACGGCAACTTGCACGAGGATGGCGGCGACTTCTTCATCCCGCCACAGTGGCGCATGTCGCAGGTGGCGCAGGACATGCCCGAGACAGACGAACCGGCCACCAACGTCGTTGTGGCGGGCGACACACGCCTGATCGAACTGCAGGCTCAGCTGGCGGTTGCGGAGGCATCTGATGACGGCATGGCGATTGCCCACGCCTACACCGATCTGCACGACGCTGGTGCCAACGACGCCGTGCCGCGTGCGCAGGCGCTCATCCTCGGCCTGGGATTCAAAGTGTCGGAGCTGGACAAGCCGGTAGACAGCTTCTCGGGGGGCTGGCGCATGCGCCTGCAGCTGGCCCGCGCGCTGATGTGCCCGAGCGAGCTGCTGCTGCTGGATGAACCTACCAACCACCTGGACCTCGATGCGCTGGTATGGCTGGAAGCCTGGCTCAAGCGCTATGAGGGCACGATGATCGTCATCAGCCACGACCGGGAATTTCTGGACGCGGTGACCGACGTGACGATGCACATCGACCATGCGCAGCTCACGCGCTACGGCGGCAACTACAGCAAATTTGAAGACCTGCGCGCCGAGCAACTGACGCTGCAGGGCGCCAGCTTTGCCAAGCAGCAAGACAAAATTGCGCATCTGCAAAAGTTCATTGCGCGCTTCAAAGCCAAGGCCAGCAAGGCCAAGCAGGCCCAAAGCCGGGTCAAGGCGCTGGATCGCATGGAAAAAATTGCGCCGGTGCTTGCCGACGCCGATTTCACCTTTGAATTCAAGGAGCCCGCCAACCTGCCCAACCCGATGCTGGCCATTTCCGACGCGTCCTTTGGCTACCTGGGCGAGGATGGCGTGGAAACCACCATTTTGCAAAACGTCAGCCGCAGCGTGCTGGCCGGCCAGCGCATCGGCATCTTGGGCGCCAACGGTCAAGGCAAGTCGACGCTGGTGAAAACCGTGGCCCGCACCATGGCTCCGCTCGGTGGCACTGTGACTGAGGGCAGAGGCCTGTCGATTGGCTACTTCGCTCAGCAAGAGCTGGATGTGCTGCGCCCGCACGAGAACCCGCTGGAGCACATGATCCGCTTGGCCAAGGAACAGGGTCCGAACAGCAAGGAGCCCAGCCGCGAGCAAGACTTGCGAAGCTACCTGGGTAGCTTCAATTTCAGCGGCGACATGGTCAAGCAGAGCGTAGGCAGCATGAGTGGCGGCGAGAAAGCCCGCTTGGTGCTGGCCATGATCGTCTGGCAACGTCCCAACCTGTTGCTGCTGGACGAGCCCACCAACCACCTCGACCTCGCAACGAGGGAGGCACTGTCGATGGCGCTCAACGAGTTCGAGGGCACGGTGATGCTGGTCAGCCACGACCGCGCCCTGCTTCGCGCCGTGTGCGACGAATTCTGGATGGTCGGCCGCGGCGCCATCGGCCCATTTGACGGCGACCTCGACGACTACCAACGCTACTTGTTGGACGAGGCCAAGCGCCAGCGCGAACTGGCGCGGGCTGAATCGCAGCAAGGCGCTGTCAGCGGAGTTTCTGCGCCGGTGGCTGCTGCCAGCAACGCGTCCACCTCCTCAACGGGTCAGGCTGCCAGCAAGGAAAACGGCAAGAAAACCACCGTCTCTGAAAGCAATGCTGCACCCACCGCGCCCGTGGATGCCCGAGAGCAGCGCCGCGTTGCCGCGCAAGCGCGATCCCAGCAAGCAGACCAATTGCGTCCTCTGCGCCGCGAAATTGAGCAAATAGACCAGCGCCTGGCCACATTGGAAAGCCAGCGTGCCGATCTGGAAGCGACTTTGTCAGATTCTCCCTCGCCTGAGGCAATTGCTGACTGCGGACGTCAGCTCAAGGGCGTCAACGACGAAACCCAGCGATTGGAAGAGCGTTGGCTCTCGGTGTCGGCTCAACTGGAGGCCGCGACCCAGGCCGCTTAAGGTCGTGGCAATGGGACGAAATCTATTTTTTCCTGCCGTTTGACACGATGTCTCAGAAAGCAGTTGCCGCTAACGCTTATGGCACATTGGTTTGATGCTACGTAAATTATAGCGATACGGGTAAACTCTTACATCGGTACGGTTCCGTTGCATCTTTTCAGAAAATCGCGTCAACCTGGTCGATAGAGGCGGCGTTGTAGGTCCATCTCAGGAGTTATCTAATGACCAACAATATCCTCGCCTCCCTCGCAAATCCATCCCTCTGGCCTGAAGACGAGCGTGACCGCAAGCGTGCACCTGCACGCTTCTGATCGCGCACCGCGCCCAGCGAGTCCCAGGTGGCCTCGCTAACCAAAACCCCCGCGTCAGCGGGGTTTTTGTTGGGTGCGTCAAGCACATCAGCCCATGTGCAAGCCGCCGTTGACCGAGAACTCTGACCCTGTGGCATAACCTCCCTCCTCCGAAGCCAGCCAGGCGATGATGGAAGCGATCTCGCTGGGTTCGCCCAGGCGTTTGACCGGCACGGTGGCCACAATCTTCTCCAGCACGTCTGGCCGGATCGCTTTGACCATATCGGTACCGATGTAGCCCGGCGCCACGGTGTTCACCGTGACTCCCTTGGTAGCCAGTTCTTGCGCCAGCGCCATCGAGAAACCGTGCATTCCGGCCTTGGCGGCTGAATAATTGGTCTGGCCCGCCTGGCCCTTCTCGCCATTGACGCTGCTGATGTTGATGATGCGGCCCCAGCCTTTTTCGACCATGTCGCCGACAACCTGCTTGGTCACGTTGAACATGCTGTTGAGGTTGGTTTCGATAACCGCGTCCCAGTCTTCGCGGGACATCTTGATGAACATGCGGTCGCGCGTGATGCCGGCGTTGTTCACCAGCACATCCACACTGCCCACTTCGGCCTTGGTCTTGTTGAAGGCTTCGACGGTGGAATCCCAGTCGCCGACATTGCCAACCGAAGCGTGAAAGGTGTAGCCAAGGGCTTTTTGCTCGCCAATCCACTTGGCATGGTCCCGAGTGGGGCCGCATCCTGCGATGACCGTGAAACCCTCTTTGTGCATCCGCTGGCAGATAGCAGTTCCGATACCACCCATGCCTCCCGTGACGTAGGCTACTTTCTTGTTCATTCATATCTCCTTGAGTGTTGTGGCGTGGCAGACCGTCCACTCTAGCGTCGATTTGCACGACCGCTGTGAAGGTAAACACCAAGGAGCGTAACTGCCTGTCGCTCAGCCTCGGGGCAGCAGCAGCATCTGAAAACCGGGGTTGGGGAACCAGTTACCCTGCTGGTGATGAAAGTCGTGCGAAGCCAAAAGACTGCATCCTCAGCGGTCTCCATTGCTTCTGATCCCGCTGCGCCATCGAGAGTCTTTTGTACACCAGCCCTACGTGGGCTCTGATGAGGCGACCGTGCCACTTTGCAAGTGGATTGAGCCGCGAGCAGCGAGCAGCGAGCAGCGAGCAGCGAGCAGCGAGCAGCGAAGAATTACATAGCAGTACGCAAACCATTGAGCCGGCAAATC
>JBBSRE010000326.1:0-3670 GCA_038243365.1 Burkholderiales bacterium
CCCTGCGCGCGGGGGCGCGGGGCCCACGGAGCGACTGGTGGGCGAGGGAGGTAAGGATCAGCCTCGTGGCGCCCACCACCAGCACGAACTCGCCGGGGTCGTAGAACATGGCGCTGGCAAAGTGCAACTCGCCTATCAGCGGCAAGGTGAAATGCGCGGTGTGCGTGGTCATGAACGGGAAACCCAGCAGCAAGGAGCCCAGACCGGTGCCCAGCGCCGCCAGCATGCCCACGGCCATCCAGCGGCGTGGGTACAGGGTGAAGTGCGCCTCCACCCACTGCGTGCCAGAGATGGTGTACTGCAGCACGATGGCGATCGAGAACACCAATCCGGCGACAAAGCCGCCGCCGGGCAGGTTGTGCCCGCGCAGGAACAGGTAGGCCGCCACCAGCGTGGCAAATGGCAGCAGCAACCGCACCAGTACCGCAGGTACGCGCAGGTAGCCCACCGCAGTGTCGTCGGCCAGGCGCGGGTTGATCAGGTCGGTGTCCAGGTCGGCCGGCAAGGCGCGCTGCTGGGGTGGCAGATCGAGCATTTCCAGCGCCGGGCGAAAGCGCCTGAGCAACGCGTACACCGTCAGCGCCACCAGCGCGACGACGACGATCTCGCCAAGGGTGTCGAAGGCGCGGAAATCCACCAGCATCACGTTGACCACATTGCTGCCGCCGCCGCCCGAAAGTGCATGCTCCAGGAAGAACGTGGAGGTGCTGCGCGGGAACGGCCGGCTCATCATCGCAAACGAGAGCAGCGCCATGCCGCCGCCGGCGGCCACGGCAATCGTGAAGTCGCGCGAGCGACGCAGCATGGCGCGCCGCGCCTCTGCAGGCCGCGTCAGGGAGCGCAGTTCCTCGTGCCGTTTGGGCAGCCAACGCAGACCCAGCAGTATGAGCAGCGTGGTCACGGTCTCTACGGCCAGCTGGGTCAGCGCCAGATCCGGGGCCGAGAACCACAGGAAGGTGGCGCAGGTGATGAGACCGGTTGCACCCAGCAAAGCCAGGGATGCCAGCCGGTGGTACTTCGCCTGCCAGGCGCTCGCCAAGGCGCAAGTCATGCCCAGCGCCCACATCATGGTGAAAGATGGCTCCCACGGCAGCGTGGCACGGTTGCCGATCGCCATGCGGCTGGTCCACAGGGGCAGGGTGGCAGCGAGAAGCGCAAACAGCACCAACCACAGCATCTGCCACTGCAAACGCCGGGTGCCCAGCAGGTTACGGCCAGTGCGGCCCGACTGCGTCAGCAGCGCCAACAGGAATTCAAACGCGCGCTTTCCGTTCAGATGCGCCAAGCCGGGCGCGCGACTTGATGGCTGGTTCCCGCGGCTGCGGCGCAGCCAGGCGTACAGCAAAGCGCCGCCCACCAGCGCCACCAGACTCATGAGGAGCGGCGTGTTCACACCGTGCCAGACTGCCAGGCTGAACTCGGGCAGGGCCCCCCCCACTACCGGCCGCGCAGCGGCGTGGAGAAACTGACCGATGGACCATTCGGGAAAGATACCGACTACCAAGCAGGCCAGTACCAGCAATTCGACTGGCACGCGCATCCAGTGAGGCGGTTCGTGGGGCTGGCGCGGCAGGTCGGTAGCGGGCGGGCCGCCGAAGGTTTCCACGCAAAAGCGCAGGGCGTAGGCCACGCTGAACAGCCCCGCTAAAGTGGCCGCAACCGGCAGCAATTGCGTGACTAGCGGGTTGGATTGCACAAACACGGTTTCGGCAAAGAACATTTCCTTGGACAAAAACCCGTTCAATAGCGGCACGCCCGCCATGGCCGCTGCGGCCACGGTCGCCAGCGTAGCTGTGACCGGCATGGTGCGCCGAAGTCCCGAGAGGCGGCGCATGTCACGCGTCCCGGTTTCGTGGTCGATGATGCCGACCGCCATGAACAGCGAGGCCTTGAAGGTCGCGTGGTTCATGATGTGGAACACCGCTGCTACGGCGGCCAGCGGGCTGTTGAGACCCAGCAGCAGCGTGATCAACCCGAGGTGCGACAGCGTAGAGTAGGCCAACAGTCCTTTGAGGTCGTTCTGGAACATCGCGGCATACGCGCCTAGCAGCAAGGTGATGAGCCCCGCACCGCCCACCATCCAGAACCACTCCGGCGTGCCCGAGAGTACTGGCCACAGCCGGGCCAGCAGGAACACCCCCAACTTCACCATGGTGGCCGAATGCAAATAAGCCGACACCGGCGTGGGGGCCGCCATGGCGTTGGGCAACCAGAAGTGGAACGGGAACTGCGCACTCTTGGTCAGCGCTCCCAACAGGATGAGCGAAAGCGCCAGCAGATACAGCGGGTGATTGCGCACCAGCTCACCTGCTGCCAGCACGTTGTCCAGCTCGTAGCTGCCAACGATGTGCCCCAGTACCAGCACGCCAGCAAACAGGCACAACCCACCGCCCCCGGTCACCGTGAGTGCCATGCGCGCACCCCGCCGCGCGTCCTTGCGGTGGTACCAGTAGCCGATGAGCAGAAAGGAGAACAGACTGGTCAGCTCCCAGAACATCGCCAGCTGGATCAGGTTGCCCGACAGCACCACTCCCATCATGGAACCCATGAAGGCGAGGAAGAAGGCGAAGAAGCGCGGCACCGGATCCTGCGGCGACATGTAGTAGCGCGCGTACAGCACCACCAGCGCGCCAATGCCCAGCACCAGCAGACTGAACATCCAGGCAAATCCGTCCATGCGCAGCACCAGCTTGAGGCCGAGTGCAGGCACCCATGCGATCTCCTGGCGCAGCACTTCGCCCGCGACCATGTGCGGGAAAAGCAGCGCCGCTTGCACCGTACAAAAAAGAGCGATCAGCCCCGCGATGGTGGATTCGGTGTTGCGCGCATTGGTCGGCAGGAATGCCGCGATCACACTGCCGGCAAACGGAAGTGCGACCAGGGTGAGTAGCGGTAACTGAGGCAGGTCCATCGGCCCTCAACGTCCTTGGGAAAGAGCAGCGCCGGCGTCGCCAGCAGGCGCGTAGCGGGCACCATTCACCACAAAACCCTGGGCAGAAAAGCTGGCGGCTGCCGCTGGCCCAATTCCGCGCACGCGGCGGATCAGGTCGGCCCAGTCGCTGAACGGGCGTTGCTCACGCGCCTGCAGAATGCGCCGGGTGGTGGCGGGGCCGACGCCGCGAAGCCCGTCGAGCTGGGCTTCGGTCGCCTGATTGAAGTCGATGGGCGCGGCCACCGAGATGGTGGCAACGCTGTCGCCCGGCTGCGCGATGGCGGTGGGGGCAATGCACCCAACGATGGCCGCCAGAAGACTGGTGAAGGGCCGACGCCACAACAAGAAAAGCCGATTCACGGTCTACAGCTCCTCGACCCGCTGCGCGGGGTAGCTGTCCCACGCCTGGCAACCCGGGCAATGCCAGAAATGCTGGCGTGCCTCGAAGCCGCAGGCGGCGCATCGGTAACGTGTCAGCGGGCGGGCAGCGGTATCCAGCGCAGTCTGAATTTGTGGATGAAACTCCTCGTGCTCCAGCTTTTCCCCTGCCAGCCACTTGGCGGCTGCCACCAGTGACGGTTCACGTTCCAGGTGGCGCAGGTACCAGGCGCGGGCACCGAGGGAGGCGTCTGCGCCCAAAATAGGCGCTGCGTCAGCGGACTCGCAGGCGTTCTCACCAGCGTGTCTGGAGAGCTCGACGATCGCCTCCAGTACATCGAGCGACGGGGTGTCGTTGTA
>JBBSRE010000327.1:0-3668 GCA_038243365.1 Burkholderiales bacterium
CATGGCTGAAATCAAGAACTACTCTTTGAACATGGGTCCCCAGCACCCGGCGGCGCACGGCGTGCTTCGCCTTGTGTTGGAACTCGACGGTGAGGTCGTGCAGCGTGCGGATCCGCACATCGGCTTGTTGCACCGCGCTACTGAAAAGTTGGCTGAGCACAAGACCTTTATCCAGTCGCTGCCCTATATGGACCGGCTTGATTACGTGTCGATGATGTGCAACGAGCACGCTTACTGCTTGGCGATCGAAAAGCTGCTGGGCGTCGATGTGCCGATTCGCGCGAAGTACATCCGGGTGATGTTCTCGGAAATCACGAGGCTCATGAATCACCTGATGTGGCTGGGCTCGCACGGCAATGATTGCGGCAGCTCCACCATCCTCATCTACACGTTTCGTGAACGTGAAGACCTGTTCGATATGTACGAGGCGGTCTCGGGTGCGCGCATGCATGCCGCGTATTTCCGCCCAGGCGGTGTGTATCGCGATCTGCCTGACAGCATGCCGCAATACAAAGCGAGCAAGGTGCGCAACGCCAAGTCCCTTGCGCATCGCAACGAGAGCCGCAAAGGCTCCTTGCTGGATTTCATCGAAGACTTCACGCAGCGTTTCCCTCAGTGCGTAGACGAATACGAAACCTTGCTGACCAACAACCGAATCTGGAAGCAGCGCACCGTCGGCATTGGCGTCGTGACGCGTGAGCGGGCGTTGAACCTGGGGATGACTGGTCCGATGTTGCGTGGCTCGGGCGTGGAGTGGGATCTGCGCAAGACCCAGCCTTACGAGGTGTACGACCGCCTGGACTTTGACATCCCAGTCGGTGTGACTGGCGATTGCTACGACCGCTACCTAGTGCGTGTGCAGGAGATGCGAGAGTCCAATCGCATCATCCAGCAATGTATTGCTTGGCTGCGCGAGAACCCCGGCCCAGTGATCACGGACAACCATAAGGTGGCGCCGCCCTCGCGTGAATCCATGAAGACCGGCATGGAGGACCTGATCCATCACTTCAAGCTTTTCACCGAAGGTATGCATGTGCCTGAGGGCGAGACTTATGCCGCGGTCGAGCACCCTAAAGGCGAGTTTGGAATTTACCTGGTGAGCGATGGTGCTAACAAGCCGTACCGGCTCAAAATTCGTGCTGCGGGCTTCGCGCATCTGGCCGCCATGGATGAACTCGCCCGTGGCCACATGCTGGCCGATGTGGTCGCCATCATCGGCACCATGGACATCGTGTTTGGAGAAATTGACCGATGATTTCTGACGCCATGCAAGTGCGGTTTGACCGCGAAATCGCCAAGTACCCGTCGGAGCAGAAGCCGTCAGCGGTCATGGCGTGTCTGGCCATCGTGCAGCAGGAGCAGGGCTTTGTTGACGAGACAAGCGAAATCGATATTGCTGCTTACCTGGGCATGCCGCAGATCGCGGTGCACGAAGTGACCACGTTCTACAACATGTACAACCAGACTCCGGTGGGCAGGTACAAGCTCAACGTGTGCACCAACCTGCCATGCCTGTTGCGCGACGGTGGCAAAGCTCTGGAACACCTGGAGCGAAAGTTGGGCGTGATCATGGGGGGTACCACCGCCGACGGCATGTTCACTCTGCAGCAGTCGGAGTGTCTGGGTGCGTGCGCCGATGCTCCGGTGATGCTGGTCAATGATCGCTCCATGTGCAGCTTCATGTCGGACGACAAGCTGGACCAGTTGGTGGACAGCTTGCGCGCGGTGGGGAGTCAGCCATGAGAGCCGAGCAAGTATTAGCCCAGTTCCAAGCTGCGGGCGTTGAAACCTGCTTCCACGGTCGGCACATCGATCCGCAAATTTACGCGGGGCTTGATGGAACCAATTGGGGACTTGACGCGTATGTGAAGCGCGGCGGCTACGATGCTGTTCGCAAAATGCTGGGCGCAGACGGCCAGGAAGCGCTCACGCAAGACCAGGTCATCGCCACGATGAAGGAGTCGGGGCTGCGTGGTCGTGGCGGGGCCGGGTTCCCGACGGGCCTCAAGTGGAGTTTCATGCCGCGGCAGTTCCCCGGCCAAAAGTATCTGGTGTGCAATTCTGACGAGGGTGAACCGGGAACCTGCAAGGACCGTGACATCCTCATGTACAACCCCCACAGCGTCATTGAGGGCATGATCATTGCCGCCTACGCCATGGGGATCAGCGTTGGCTACAACTACATCCACGGTGAGATATTTCGCGAGTACGAACGCTTCGAAGCAGCGCTTGAGGAAGCCCGCGCTGCGGGTTATCTGGGCGACAAACTTCTCGGCAGTTCGTTCAGTTTCCAGTTGCATGCCCACCATGGCTTCGGTGCCTACATCTGCGGCGAGGAGACCGCGCTCCTTGAGTCGCTCGAAGGAAAAAAAGGGCAGCCTCGCTTCAAGCCGCCATTTCCTGCCAGCTTCGGGCTTTATGGCAAGCCGACCACGATCAACAACACCGAGACGTTTGCCGCCGTACCCTGGATCATTCGCAACGGCGGCGCTGCGTATCTGGCGTGTGGCAAACCGAACAACGGAGGCACCAAAATTTTTTCCGTCTCAGGCGATGTCGAGTTGCCTGGGAACTACGAAGTCCCCATGGGCACGCCGTTCGCCAAGTTGCTGGAATTAGCTGGCGGCGTCCGTCAAGGTCGCCTGCTCAAAGCCGTGATTCCGGGCGGGTCGTCGTCCCCTGTGTTGCCGGCGTCCATCATGATGGATTGCACGATGGACTACGACTCCATCTCCAAGGCTGGCTCCATGCTGGGCTCAGGAGCTGTGATCGTCATGGACGACAGCCGCTGCATGGTGGAGTCGCTCAAGCGCCTGTCGTATTTTTATATGCACGAGTCGTGCGGCCAATGCACACCTTGTCGGGAAGGAACCGGCTGGCTGTGGCGACTGGTCGACCGCATCCATCGTGGCCAGGCCAGTCCGGCTGATATGGCAAAACTCGATGATGTGGCAGCCAACATCATGGGCCGTACCATTTGTGCGCTCGGCGATGCCGCGGCCATGCCGGTACGCGCCATGATCAAGCACTTTCGTCCTGAATTTGAAGCGATGATCCAGAAGGCCCCCACGCAAACAGCGGCGTCAGCCTGATCGCGAGAAGAACATATGGTTGAAATCGAACTTGACGGCAAAAAGGTGGAGATTGCGGAGGGAAGCATGGTTATGCATGCGGCCGAGAAAGCAGGCACCTACATTCCGCATTTCTGCTACCACAAGAAGCTCTCCATTGCAGCCAATTGCCGCATGTGTCTGGTGGAAGTCGAGAAGGCGCCTAAGCCTTTGCCGGCGTGCTGTACTCCAGTGACGCAAGGCATGGTGGTCCGTACCAAAAGCGAAAAGGCCATTCAGGCGCAGAAGTCGGTCATGGAGTTCCTGCTGATTAACCACCCGCTGGATTGCCCCATTTGCGACCAGGGCGGTGAATGCCAATTGCAGGACCTAGCGGTTGGTTATGGCGCGTCCGCCTCGCGCTACGACGAGGAAAAGCGTGTAGTCCTCCACAAAGAGGTGGGGCCGCTCATTTCTATGGAGGAAATGACGCGCTGCATTCACTGCACTCGCTGCGTGCGCTTTGGTCAGGAAGTGGCAGGCGTGATGGAGCTGGGCATGATTTATCGGGGCGAGCACGCCGAGATCACCACCGTCGCCGGCGATACCATCGACTCC
>JBBSRE010000328.1:0-3650 GCA_038243365.1 Burkholderiales bacterium
ACTTCGTCCAGCAGCAGCACGGAATACGGCTTGCGGCGCACCGCCTCGGTCAGGTAGCCGCCCTCCTCGTAGCCCACATAGCCCGGCGGCGCGCCAATCAGGCGGGCCACCGAATGCTTCTCCATGAACTCGCTCATGTCGATGCGGATCAGGTGGTCTTCACTGTCAAACAGAAAGCCCGCCAGAGCCTTGCACAGCTCGGTCTTGCCCACACCCGTCGGGCCGAGAAACAGGAAACTGCCAGTGGGGCGATTCGGGTCGGACAAGCCTGAACGCGAGCGGCGAATGGCGTTGGCCACCGCTGCAATGGCCTCGTCCTGCCCGACCACGCGCTGGTGCAATTTGTCTTCCATCAGCAGCAGCTTGTCGCGCTCGCCCTGCATCATTTTGGATACCGGAATGCCCGTAGCCCGACTCACTACTTCAGCGATTTCCTCCGCACCCACCTGGGTACGCAGCAACCGATTGGGCGCATGGGCTCCCGCGCCGGACTCCTTGTCCTGCGCTTCCTTGAGCTGCTTTTCCAGCTCAGGCAACTTGCCGTACTGCAGCTCTGCGACCTTGTTGAAATCGCCCTTGCGCTTCAGGTCTTCTATCTGCAGCTTGGCTTGCTCGAGCTCTTCACGCACATGCTGGCTGCCCTGGGCCTGGGCCTTTTCTGACTGCCAGATTTCGTCCAGATCGGCGATTTCCTTTTGCAGCGAAACGATTTCATCCTCGATCAGGCCGAGGCGTTTCTGCGAAGCCTCGTCTTTTTCTTTCTTCACCGCTTCGCGCTCGATCTGCAACTGGATCAAGCGCCGGTCGAGCTTGTCCATGACTTCGGGCTTGGAGTCGATCTCAATCTTGATCTTGGCAGCCGCCTCGTCAATCAGGTCGATCGCCTTATCCGGCAAGAAGCGGTCGGTGATATAGCGGTTCGACAGCTCTGCTGCAGCGACGATGGCCGGATCGGTGATCTCCACGCCGTGGTGCAGCTCGTAACGCTCTTGCAGACCGCGCAGGATGGCGATGGTGGCTTCCACAGTGGGTTCGCCGACCAGAATTTTCTGAAAGCGCCGCTCGAGTGCCGCGTCTTTTTCGATGTACTTGCGGTATTCGTCCAGCGTGGTGGCACCCACGCAATGCAGCTCCCCACGCGCCAGGGCGGGTTTGAGCATGTTGCCCGCGTCCATCGCGCCTTCGGCCTTGCCGGCGCCGACCATGGTGTGCAACTCGTCGATAAAGACGATGGTCTGCCCTTCGTCCTTGGCCAGTTCCTTGAGCACGGTTTTAAGCCGCTCTTCAAACTCTCCACGGAACTTGGCGCCCGCCAGCAGAGATGCCATATCGAGCGACAACACCCGCTTGCCTTTGAGCGAATCGGGCACCTCGCCGGCGACGATGCGCTGCGCCAAACCTTCCACGATGGCGGTCTTGCCGACGCCGGGCTCACCGATCAACACCGGGTTGTTCTTGGTGCGGCGCTGCAATACCTGAATGGCGCGGCGAATCTCATCGTCGCGGCCAATCACCGGGTCCAGCTTGCCAGCGCGAGCCCGCTCGGTCAGGTCGAGGCAATATTTCTTCAAGGCTTCGCGCTGGCCTTCACCCTCTGCGCTGTCCATCTTCTGACCACCCCGCACCGTATCGATGGCGGTCTCCAGGCTTTTGCGGCTCAGGCCGTTTTCTTTGACGATGCGCGCCGCGTCACCCTTGCCGTCGGTCAACGCCAGCAAGAAGAGTTCGCTGGCAATGAAGTTGTCGTCACGCTTGATGGCTTCCTTCTCGGTCGCCTGAAGCACGCGGCCGAGCTCGGGCCCACCTTGGATCTGGTCCTGCCCCGTGACCTGCGGCAGGCGCTTGACCTGCGCCTCCGCGGCTGCGAGCAGGCCGGGCACATTGGCACCGGCGCGCTCCAGCAGCGCGCGTGGTCCGTCTTCCTGGCGCAGCATCGCGACCAGCAAATGCACCGGATCGATGTAGGCGTTGTCATTGGCCAGGGCAAGCGACTGCGCATCGGCCAGCGCTTCCTGAAATTTGGTGGTGAGTTTGTCGAGACGCATGGGTGCTCCTTGTGCTTCGTTAGCTGCGGCTCAAAGACGATTTTTCAACTCACGTCCGAGACCAGTCTGCCTTCCAGCGGGAAATGGCGGTTGACCTTCGAGTTACTTCAATCTTTCAAATGCAGGTTGTTCCATTTTTTAGCCATCACCATGCGCCTTCAAGAGCCGACTGAGTTGCTTCGTGCGACCCCGCTCCTCGACTACCACCATCCCCGCCTTCAAGAGCTGGTACACCAACTTGGCTGGCAGTTGCTGCCCGAGCACAAGCGCATCGGCGCCATCTACGATTTCGTGCGCAACGAAGTAGCCTTTGGCTACAACGCGTCAGACGACCTGCCTGCGTCCCGCGTGTTGGCCGACGGCCTGGGCCAATGCAACACGAAAGGCACGCTGTTGATGGCGCTGCTACGGGCCTGCGGCATCGCCTGCCGGTTTCACGGATTCACCATCGACAAAGCGCTGCAAAAGGGCGCCATCACGGGCATCGCGTACCGCCTGGCGCCGCGCAGCATCGTCCACAGCTGGGTGGAAGTAGGGTTCGATGGCAGCTGGATACCGCTGGAAGGATTTATTCTGGACAGCGCCTACTTGCGAGCGCTGCAGCAGCGCTTCTCTGCGCACCGGGGCGCTTTCTGCGGCTATGGAGCGGCGACGCCGGATTTGCAGAACCCGCTGGTTGAATGGCGCGGAGAGCCGACCTACATTCAGAAAGACGGCATCAATCACGATTTCGGTGTATTCGACGACCCTGATTCGTTTTACTCAATGCATGGAGCAAACCTGAGCGGCGCAAAGCGCTGGCTGTACATCCATGCGGTGCGCCACCAGATGAATCGCAACGTCGCGCGTATTCGCGCAAGCCGCGCTGCGGACGTCTTGTGACGTCAGGCGTTTTCCGCCACGATGCCCCAACGCGCCAGTGCGGCATCGTCGGCGACCCGTGCATCTACCCAGCGCGTGATGCCCGCGGAAGTCTCTTTTTTCCAGAAAGGCGCCTGCGTTTTAAGGTAGTCCATCAGGAATTCACAGGCTTGAAAGCTCTGCCCGCGGTGCGCTGAACTGACAGCCACCAGCACGATCTGGTCAAGCGGCGCCAACACGCCTACGCGGTGAATGACCCGAGCGCCGAAAATGTCAAAACGCGCAAACGCCTCTTGCGCCATCGCGTGGATGGCTCGCTCAGTCATGCCCGGGTAGTGCTCCAGTTCCATCGCCGACACGCCGTGCTGCGGTCCGTTGCGGTCGCGCACGGTGCCGACAAAACTGCACACTGCGCCCACCCGACCGTCTTGCGCGCGCAGTGCTGAAAGTTCAGTTGAAACGTCGAAATCACCAGCTTGAATCGCGATGGAGATGGGATTTGATTGGGAAATCATCGTCATGGCGTTCGTGCAGGACTCAAGACAATCAGGCTCATGGCGAACGGTGCAGCCGCGGAGCGGCCATGAGAGAGCGCGCCTCTTCCACCTGCGCAGCAAATTGCTTCATCTGTGGTGTGGCCGGTAAGCCGGCAAGCAAGGTCTGCAGGCGCACGATGTCGCCGACAGTGGGCGCTACCTGGGTCTGCGCCAAGGCGGCGTCGACCTTGCCCACCTTGACCAGCGC
>JBBSRE010000329.1:0-3642 GCA_038243365.1 Burkholderiales bacterium
CGCAAACAGAGCGCCAATCATGACCATCGACGCTCCAAAACGCACGCTCTTGGCAATATCGCCGTGACTGCGAATACCGCCATCAGCAATGATGGGTTTGGTGGCCACGCGCGCGCACCACTTGAGCGCTGACAGTTGCCAGCCGCCCGTGCCAAAGCCTGTCTTGAGCTTTGTGATGCACACCTTGCCGGGGCCGATGCCGACCTTGGTTGCGTCGGCGCCCCAGTTTTCCAGGTCGATCACGGCCTCGGGCGTGCCCACGTTGCCGGCAATCACGAAAGCCTTGGGCAACTTTTCCTTCAAATGCGCCACCATGCGCTGCACCGTGTCCGCGTGGCCGTGGGCGATGTCGATGGTGATGTAGTCGGGCGACAGGCCTTCCGCCACCAACTGGGCCACGGTGTCGTAGTCAGGCTGCTTTACGCCCAGCGAGATCGAGCTGAACACGCCCTTGGACGTCATGTCGCGCACAAACTGCAGGTTGTCCAGATCAAAGCGGTGCATCACATAGAAGTAGCCGTGCTCGGCGAGCCATTGGCAGATGGTTTCGTTCACCACCGTCTTCATGTTGGCCGGCACCACCGGCAGGCGAAAACGCCGGCCACCCAGTTCTACGCTGGCATCGCACTCGGCGCGGCTCTGCACGCGGCACTTGCGCGGCAGCAAAAGAATGTTGTCGTAGTCAAAAATTTCCATGGGATCTCAAGCTCCAAGCACCGTGAAAGGGCCGCAGGCAGTACAACTGCATCAGCGGTGGGCGCTTGGCTTGGGCCCGGTTGCTTTGCGGGACATCTGTTTGAGAGACGGTCCGAACCCCGCTCGCGCAGGCACAAAAAACCGGGCGACAAGAATCTTGGGCCCGGTGGCTGATTCTACTAGGGCGTGGAATCTTGGCGGTAACCCTTTACTTCTGCGTGGTCTCAACGCAGACCGCGCGTGCCATGCTGACGATGCCCGCCTCCGCGCCCTGCATCCACCCGACCAATGACAGCCGCGCAGGGTCGGCGCTGGCTGGCAGTTGCATCGCCACACGATCGATCCACCGCGTGTTGGCGGGCAGGTTCCTGCGTTCGCTCTTGCTCAGCTGGTTGCTAGGCTGCCACTGCGTGCGGAACACGTTGCGCACCAGGTTTCGCGGCACGGCTGTGCCTTCCATCCCGGCGGGAATGTTTTCCACCAGCGCCAGCCAGACGGTAAAGCCTTCCTTGGGCATCCGACTGCTGGCGGGCGATGGACCGGCGTAGCTCACCACGCTGCCTACATAGTCGTTCACTGCCGGGCCCAAGGCGACGCGAAACCGGCCGGGCAGAGTGTGGCCAGAGGTGGCGATGTGTACGTCGGTTTGTGGGGGCGTCAGTCGTTGCAGCGCGTTCAAGCGCTCAAGCGAACCACGCCGCGCTGCCGCAGACAGGGCTGCCTCATCGCCAGCGGCGCTGGGCACGATCCAATCCAGCACGGCTGCTGAGCCGCCTGGTGCTGGTGTTCGGGCATCACCCCAACAGTCGGCGCAGTCGGCGTTGATGAACCGCTCAAAAAGTGCCTTCGGAGGCGCTGCGCCATCGCTGCTGCAACCGCTTTGCGCATGCAGCAGCGGCACCTGCAGGGCCAATACCAGGGTGACAGCAACGGGGGACAACTTCATGGCGGCTCGCTTTCTACAATGGCCGCATGTTCCCACAAGACCCGGTTTCGGGTGCTGCCGGCTCCGCCGAAGCGCCTTCGCAAAATTCAACGGCCTCGCTCTTCCCGCCATCCCAGAGCGACCAGCCTGTAGCGCCGAGGCGTGGTTCCCCCAGCCTGGGCACCTCCCCGCTACTGGCCAACCTCAACCCCGAGCAGCTCGCCGCCGTCACCGCGCCCTCCGGCCACGCACTGATCCTTGCTGGTGCCGGCTCGGGCAAGACGCGCGTGCTGACCACGCGCATCGCCTGGCTGCTGCAAAACGGTCTGGCGACACCCGGCGGCATTCTGGCCGTCACCTTCACCAACAAGGCGGCCAAGGAGATGGTGGCGCGTCTCTCGGCCATGCTGCCGGTGAATGTGCGGGGCATGTGGATTGGCACCTTTCACGGCCTGTGCAATCGCTTGCTGCGCGCTCACCACAAGGCCGCCGGCTTGCCGCAGGCTTTCCAGATTCTGGATACGCAAGACCAGCTCTCGGCCATCAAGCGGCTGTGCAAGCAATACAACGTGGACACCGAGCGCTTCGTGCCCAAGCAGCTGCTGTACTTCATTGCCGGTTGCAAGGAAGAGGGCATGCGCCCTGGCGATGTGCCCACCAACGACAGCGATGCACGCAAGAAGGTGGAGGTCTATCAGCTGTACGAAGACCAGTGCAACCGCGAAGGCGTGGTCGATTTCGGCGAACTGATGCTGCGCAGCTTTGAACTGCTGCGTGACAACGACGCGATCCGCGCGCACTACCAGCGCCGCTTCGCGCACATGCTGGTGGATGAGTTTCAGGACACCAACAAGCTGCAATACGCCTGGCTCAAGCAGCTCGCGGGCGACGAGGTGGCCGGTCGCTTCGAGCCGCACGGCAGCGTGATGGCCGTGGGCGACGATGACCAGAGCATCTACGCGTTTCGTGGTGCACGCGTGGGCAACATGCAGGATTTCGTGCGCGAATTCCACGTCGACCGACAGATCAAGCTGGAGCAAAACTACCGCAGCTACAGCAACATCCTCGACACTGCCAACGCGCTCATCAGCCACAACAGCAAGCGTCTGGGCAAAAACCTGCGCACCGAACAAGGCCCCGGCGAGCCGGTGCGCGTTTACGAAGCCGCCAGCGACCTGCAGGAAGCCCAGTGGATGGTGGATGAGATCCGCCAGCTGGTGCGAAACGACGGAATGGCGCGGCAAGAGGTCGCCATCCTCTACCGCAGCAACGCGCAAAGCCGCGTGATTGAAACCGCGCTGTTCAACGCATCTGTGCCTTACCGCGTGTATGGCGGCTTGCGCTTCTTCGAGCGCGCCGAAATCAAACATGCGCTGGCCTATTTGCGCCTGCTGGAGAACCCACAGGACGACACCAGTTTTCTGCGCGTGGTGAACTTCCCGCCGCGCGGCATCGGTGCGCGCAGCCTGGAGCTGCTACAGGACGCATCGAAAAACGCCGGATGCTCGTTGCACGACGCCGTCAGCACCATGACCGGCAAAGCCGGCAGCAACCTGACCGCCTTCGTCGCGCAAATCGATGTGCTGCGCGAGCACACCCAGGGCCAGCCGCTGCGCGCCATCATTGACCAGATGCTGGAATCCAGCGGCCTTCTGGAGCACTACCGTGCCGAGCGCGATGGTCAAGACCGCGTCGAGAACCTGGAAGAGCTCGTCAACGCCGCCGAGAGCTTCGTCATGCTGGAGGGTTTCGGCCGAGACGCCGTGGCCTTGCCGCTCGATGAACTCGGTCAACCACTCACCCAAAGCCCAGCCAGCCAGGGGTTGGACCCCAACGCGCCGTTGCTGGATGTGTCTCTGGTCGAAGCGCCCCTCTCCGGCCCGCCCGGCGTAGACCAGGACACGGGGGAAACCCTCTCACCGCTGGGCGCCTTCCTCACCCATGCCGCGCTCGAAGCCGGTGACAACCAGGCTCAGGCCGGGCAGGACGCAGTTCAGCTGATGACCGTACACGCCAGCAAG
>JBBSRE010000330.1:0-3639 GCA_038243365.1 Burkholderiales bacterium
ATAGTGAGCCACTTGGCAAACTCGCTCATAGGGGCCCGGAGGGCAACGATAGGGTGCCAAGGGGATGGACAGCGCGTAGACGCCGCCGTCAGGCATGGCTTCTAGCTGACGCCGCAGCGTTACTGTCTGGGCCCCGGCTTTCCACGCGTGCAAAACCTTGTCTTTTGCCCCCGGGGCCGACATGCCAGGCAACTCATCCCACATGAAGTCGACTCCCGGCGAAAGGATCAATCGGTCGTACGGCAACTGCGCACCGCTTGACAGCGTCACGGTGCGCTTGCCTGGGTCAATGGACAACACCGTATCGCGCACGATGTGCACGCCGTGCCGGCCACTCAGGTTGGTGTAAGGCGTGGTGATGTCCTCGATGGTCTTCACGCCGCCAATCACCAGGTTGGAAATAGGACACGACACGAACGCCGCGTTGGGTTCAATCAACGTCACATCAATGGCGTAATCGGACCACATGCGAACGTACTTCGCGGCAGTGGCGCCGCCGTAGCCTCCTCCCACAACAACAACCTTGGCGCCGCGCGCCTTGTTGGATGTTGCACACCCGCTGACCGCGGCAGCGGTTGCAAAAACAGAAGCCGCGCCTGCGACCCGAATCAGTTCACGACGTTGCATGGTGCGTTCTCACGGCTTGAGAGTCGAAAAATACGTGGCCAGTTGGTCGATCTGTTCGTCCGTGTAGCCCTTGGCCAACTGGTGCATGACGGTCGCGGCCCTGCTTCCATTTTTGTAGTCCATCAGTTTCTTTTGCAACTCACTCTTGGGCTTGCCGGCAAGGCTGTCCATGCCATCCAGGGCTACGCCTTTGGTGCCATGGCAGCTCGCACAGGCCGCAGCCATGGACCGCACTTGCAGCGGATCTGCATGCGACGCGAGCCCTGTCAATGCGACAAGTGCTCCCGTCGCAATGGTCTTGTAAAGCCTCATGGTTCGATTCCTATTCATCGTGCCGTGCTGTCGGCCAAACCGAGGGGGTGGTTCAGCCCGCTACGACTGTAAGAGGCGCGGCTCGGCCGGAACTCCACGTATACCCTTGGTGACGTGACGTGCGCATTCAGTGCAATTGGTGCGCGCTGCATCGTGCGCGCGAGTCCATGCTAGGGTGTCGCGCCGGGCGAAGTGCATGGGGAAAAGACAGCCAGCGCAGCTCAGCACCGCGCCGCGCCGCTGCACGACTCGCAGCGCGCACCTGAGATGCCAACCTCGACGTTCAGCGTGGGGTGTATTGCCACGTCACTGCGTACGTTGGACATCGCTCAGGACGGCAATCTGAGCGTCGTCACTTTCACTCGAACTCGAGCGTGTGATCACGTTGAAGGAGCCATCGGTTTCCAAGACCAGCGCGCCAATGGACTCAAGGTCAGCCACTCCTGCCTCCCGGGCGCACGCTCTCACTTCAGTTTCAGTCACACGGGCATGGTGCATGGCCTTCGACAACAGTCGGCCTTGATGGACCAGAAGCACCGGCTCGCCAGTGACGACTTTGCGGATCCAGGGCCAGCGCACGCTCGACCAGGTGACGACGAACTGCAAGCCGATCAACACGGCAAAAGCCACACCACCTTGCAGCAGCGACACGTCCTGCGTCAACAGTACCGAGGCGAGCGTCGAGCCCAGCGCAACGGTGACCAGAAAGTCGAACGCGTTCATCTTGGACAAGGTGCGATTGCCAGAGATACGCAGAAAGCAGACGAGCATGGCATAGGCGAAAACGCCGATAACCAGGGTTCGCAAGGGGCCGGTCCAGCCGTTGAAGAAGATGTGTTCCATGCCAGATTGTGTGCAAACCGCGCAAATATTCAAGATGTCTATAGCCACAATGCCGCGGCCATTGCCGGCAAAACGACGGCGGGTAAGCCGCTTGTCAGTCTCAGGACTACCCCCAGCGGTACGGGATACCTACGCGCGCCGCTGCGCTGCGCACGCACCATGACTGCTTTCACAAAAAGGGAGTCCAAATATGGCAGATTATCCGGAGCAGGTCTTGTCCGACCGTGTTGCGCCGCGTGGCCACACTGCGACAGAAGCGGGCCCGCTGGCAGCAGCGGTCAGTGGCGTTTCGTGGGCGGCGATTTTCGCGGGCGCTGCCGGTGCCGCAGCGCTTTCATTCGTGCTGGTGCTGCTGGGTACCGGCTTGGGGATGTCTTCAGTATCCCCTTGGTCGAGCGAAGGCATTGACGCGACAACCTTTGGTTGGGCGACTATGGCTTGGGTGACGTTCATCTCCCTGGCCGCTTCCGGCATCGGCGGCTACTTGGCAGGGCGCCTTCGTACCAAGTGGTCGGGTCTGCACACTGCGGAGGTGTATTTTCGGGACACGGCGCACGGCTTTCTGGCGTGGGCTGTAGCGACGCTTTTGGCTGTGGCGATGGTGTCGTCCGCTGTGGGCTCGGCCGTGAGTGCCGGTGCAAAGGCCGGGGCAACGGTGCTGGGTGGAGCTGCCAATACAGCTATGTCAGTGGGCATAGCAGGAGCAGGCGCCGTCACTGGTGATAGCGGCAACGATGCGGGCGATGGTCCTATGGGCTACTTTATTGATTCGCTCTTTCGCGCTCCGGCAGCTGCCAATTCTGCAGTGTCGCCCGTGACCGCTGGCAACGGCGCTCCACCAGCGCAGCAGGTCTACCGGATTTTTGCCAACAGCGTGCGAACGGGTGAGTTGGCGCAGGACGATGCCCAATACGTGGCGCAACTGATTGCTCAGCAAACCGGTATTTCTCAGGACGAAGCCCAAAAGCGTGTGACCGATGCCTACACCAAGGTTCAACAAGGCATCGAAGAAGCCACAGAAAAGGCAAAGGTCGCAGCTGACAAAGCTCGCAAAGCGACCGCATACGGCTCGCTGTGGTTGGTGTTCTCGCTGCTGATCGGTGCTTTCGTCGCTAGCTTTGCCGCAACGATAGGTGGGCGCCGACGCGACCTGCAATCAACCCTTTAACCCCTTAAGGAGAAACAACATGGGTGCAATCTTGCTTTGGTTGATCGGTATACCGATCCCGCTGATTCTTTTGGCCATCTTCCTGTTCTGAGCGCTTGCTCAGAGCAGACCAGCCCCCGACTTGCATGAGCAATCGGGGGCTTTTTTAAAGACTGAGGGAGTGCGCAACGCACGCCTCGTGCTCGCTCCGAAACGTGTGAGCTTGCCCACCAATCATCCGTGACGCGGTGGAGAAGTTTATGGCGAGGTGGGCCTCTGGAACGCTCAAGTTGAGGCGCTGCCGACAACGCTTTCGGAAATGGCATACCCTTGTTTCCGATACTGCCCAAGCGCTGGTATCGACGTGATATTTGAGCGCGTTCACCCGTCCGGGTGCCTATCAGACAGCGCCGGCTCGTCGTTTCACAATTTGCACGGACAAAACCCGATGGAGAACGTCACGAAAAATTGGCTGCCCGGCTCAAGCCGATTGAATAGGCTGCTGCGGCTGAAGTACCCCTGCGAGGCGTCGGTACAGACTCCCTCAGCTCATGGATTGCGGTTTTCGACAAACGTGAACACCCATGGCGAGGGGTGGCGAGAATGACTGCCGTAACCTCATTGGCAGGTCTGTCTATGTATTTTCGCGGGATCGGTACGGCGACGCCAGCATGGCGCTACCGCAAGGACGAATGCCTGGCCGAATTCGA
>JBBSRE010000331.1:0-3633 GCA_038243365.1 Burkholderiales bacterium
CGCGAGCGCGTGGGGGCGGGGCAGCCGTCCATCATCTTTGGCATGCAGTCGTTTGGCGAAGGGCTGGATCTGCCGGGCGCGCTGTGCGAATCGGTGTTCATCACCAAACTGCCGTTTGCGCCGCCCGACGACCCGGTAGGAGAAGCCCGCGCCGAATGGCTGCGCGCGGTGGGACGAGATCCCTTCAGCGAACTGGTGGTGCCGGCCACCGCCCTGCGTCTGGCGCAGTGGGCCGGGCGGGCCATTCGCAGCGAGGATGACCAGGCCCATGTCTATTGTTACGACAAGCGCTTGTCACGCACCGGCTATGGACAGCGGCTGCTGGCAGGCCTACCGGCTTTCACGCGCGAGCATCGGCCTGCTGCGTAGAAGCTGGCACTCCTCTTTTTATAGCTGCTCGCGCTTATTCCATAAGCGCTAAATGGCTAAAACACTGTTATCTCTGGCTGGCCACTGTGGGAGAGGCCCGACAGAGCCGTGCGCGTGACACCGACCTGCCGCGAGCAGCGCCTTCCCTACAGTTGTTGGCTGAATAGACCTAACGCGAACGGAGCTTCCATGCAAAACAACTCACCTGCCCACGAAACCTTGTGGGACCTGATTAAAGACATCAAATTCGGCATGTTCACGCACCGCAACGCGGGCGGGATGCTGCATGCCCACCCGCTCACCACCCAGAACAAGGCGGTGGATGAGGGCGCCACGCTGTACTTCTTCATCCCCAAGGACGGCGAGATCGCCACGGCCATTTCGGGCGATCCACAGGTTTGCGTGAGCTACGCCCATCCAGGCGACGACAGCTACGTGTCGGTCTCAGGCGCCGCGCGTCTGGACGAGAACCAGGCCAAAAAAGAAGAGCTGTTCTCCCCTATGGCCAAAGCCTGGTTCCCGAATGGCCCAACCGACCCCAATTTGGGCCTGCTGGCAGTGCGTTTGCATCACGCCGAATACTGGGACGTGGATGACAGCAAGATGGTGCAGTTGTTCAAGATGGCCAAGGCGGCCGTGACGGGTGAAACGCCAAAAAACCTGGGCGAGCACAAAGAATTGAGCCTCTAAGGTAGCCTGATATAAAAATCGGTTAAACTCCATACGCCATCCACATGGATGGTTCTTGGAGTTTTATGACCGACAGCACCGCCCTAGTGGCACCGCGGGCCCGGACGCCGGAGACTGAAAAAGTCACCGTCAACCTGGGTTACGTAGATCTCGGACACATTGATTTGCTAGTGTCTGAAGGTTTCTACAGCAACCGCACCGATTTCATCCGCACCGCCATTCGCAACCAGATGGCCGCCCAGCAAGAGGCTGTGCGCCAAGTCTTGTCTCGCAAGTCTTTGGTGCTCGGCCTGCAGCGTTTTTGCCGCGCCGATCTCGAAGCCGTTCGACAGGCCGGCGACACACTCGAAGTGCGCGTGCTGGGCTTGGCGACCGTGGACGACGACGTGTCCCCCGAACTGGCCAGGGCCACCATTGCCTCTGTCACCGTGCTGGGGGCTTTTCAGGCCAGCCCGGCCGTCAAACTCGCCTTGCGCGGAAGGATCCACTGATGAACAAGCTTTCTCTCGCTGCGGCGCGCGAACGCGTTCCGTTGCCTAACAACATGCGCGAAGCCCTGGCATTGGTGCGGGCTGGCAAGCTGCAGCAGGCCAGCGATTTGCTGCTCGGTAACCCATCCCCGAGCCAGCCCTCCACCGCCTCCGTGGGCGCTGGGCCCGACCTCGTTCAACCCGCTCGCCGTTTTGCTGATCGCGTGACCGGTGGCCTGGCGAGCGCAGGGAAGGCGTTTGATGTGTCGGACGTTTGGGCCTGGACCGGCATGAATGGCGTGGCACCGCCTGCGTCATCGGCCACGAGCGCAGGGGAGCCCCCAGCAGACGCACCCGGCGAATTTCTGCGCGTTGCGTTTCGCCACGAGGCGCATGACCATTCGTAGTGGCTATACGTGCCGAGGGCGCAGGCCCCTGCCAGCGGCCGGCCGCTGGTGCTGATGCTGCACGGTTGCACGCAGGACGCAGAAGATTTCGCCCGCGGCACCCGTATGAACGCGGCCGCCGAAGGCGTTGGTGCCTTGGTGCTCTACCCCAGCCAGCTCAATAGCGCCAACGCCAACGGTTGCTGGAACTGGTTTCGACCGCAGGACCAACAGGCCGGCAGCGGCGAGCCGGCCTTGCTGCTGGCGATGGTGCAAAGCGCCATGGCTTCGCACGACGTTGATCGCCGTCGGGTTTATGTGGCCGGCTTGTCCGCCGGCGGCGCCATGGCGGCAGTGCTGGCACAGCAGCATCCCGAGGTTTTTGCCGCTGTTGGTGTGCATTCCGGGCTGGTACCGGGCGCAGCCAACACCATGATGGGCGCTTTGTCCGCCATGAACAGCGGCGCCAAGGGTTGGGTCGCCACCACCGAGGACGGCACGCGCCCCGTGCCGCTCATCGTGATGCACGGCGACGCCGACTCCACCGTGCATCCCCGCAATGGCGAGCAGTTGCTGGAAGGCGCGTCCGCAGCGCTTGCCAGCAGCGTGCAGTCCGAAGACACCGGGACCACCCCGGACGGCCAGCGCTACACCCGCACGACGGTGCAGGACGCGGCAAGTGACACCCCCCGCGTGCTGGCCGAGCATTGGCTGCTGCACGGCGCGGGCCACGCGTGGTCGGGGGGCGACGCGCGGGGTAGCCATTCGTCGGGCTCCGGCGTAGACGCCAGTGCAGAGATGATGCGTTTCTTCCTGGCGCACCCTCGCGAAGGAAGTTCCCCGGCGCCATGACGCGCATCGCGGTCATCGACTTCGAGACCAACGGCAGCGCGCCCGGGCATGGTGCGCGGGCGACCGAGATCGCTATCGTGATGGTGGAGGGCGGCGAGGTGACGGGCCATTTTCAAAGCCTTATGAACGGCGGCGTTTGGATTCCGCCGTTCATCACCCAACTGACCGGCATCACCAATGCGATGGTGGCCGCTGCGCCACAGGCCGAGGACGTGATGCGCGAAGCGCACGATTTTGTCGCTGGCGCGCCCATGGTGGCGCACAACGCCCCCTTCGACCAGGGCTTCTGGCGAGCGGAGCTGCGCCACGCAGGCTTTGACGCGCCGCATGCGTTTGCGTGCACCGTACGGCTTTCACGCAGGCTGTTTCCCAATGCCCCCAACCACCGGCTGGGCACGCTGGTGGAGTACCACGGCATTGCCAGCGCCGGCCCTGCGCACCGAGCGCTGGCAGACGCCAGCGTGACGGCGCAGATGCTGCTGCGCATGCAAAACCATCTGCGCCTGCACTGGGACATCGCCACACCCGACCACGCCTTCCTGCTCGCACTACAAGCGTGCGCTAAAGCCCGTCTGCCCGATTTTTTGGTGCGCCGCTCGCGTGGCGGAGGGTTGGAAGCAGAGACAAATGGCGCAGCGTCACCCTGCACGCCGGCGCCGCGTGTTTCGTCAGCGCGCAGGCCGGTTGACCTTGAGCCAGACCCGACAACACCTCAGGTTCACGAGCGGACAAAGGTTAGCAGTCGACCCTTGTAGGCCGGCACACCAGGAGAGGCTGCTGTGTCGAGCCGCTCTTGGGCGGCCTCGAAACCCAGCGTCTGCATCTGGCGCAGAAACACGGCGCGGTTGCCTCGGTCCGGGTCGACG
>JBBSRE010000332.1:0-3604 GCA_038243365.1 Burkholderiales bacterium
TATTCACAGGTGCCGAGACCATCCTCAGACAACTTGAATTGCGCGGGGCGGTGAAATGATGCGTCACAGCCTGTCTTACTTCAAGGTGTGTGCGGCTCGCAAAAGCCGGGTCAAAGGATTTTCCCTTGTCGAGCTGGCGGTATCGCTTGCAGTGGTAGGCGTTGCAGGCTTGCTCGTGTGGAGGCTGGTTCCCGCAGCGCGCGGTGTTTCGGGCGGTGCACTGATCGTGCAGCAGCTCTCGACCGTTCAAACGGCAGTGGAAGGGTTTGCTCTCACCCGGTCACGCTTGCCGTGCCCGGCCGTCGCCGATGACGGGGCTGAAAACTGCAGTGCCGGTGGCAGAGGGTTCGTGCCGTGGCGGGCGCTGGGGATCGACCGTGCAATCGGCGCCATGCGCTATGGCGTTTACCGCGCTCCCGCCAGCGATCTGGCGGTGCTGTCGGACACGCTGCATCCGACGCTCCCGCCGTCACCCATCATTCCGTTAGCCACCTACAACCCCGCCACCACGCTCAATGGTCTGGATCTGTGCCTGAACTTGCGCCGTGCAGCAGCGACACCCGCAGGGCTGACAGCCGGTGGCGTGCCCGTGGCATATGTCGTCGCGCATCCGGGTGCCAACGGGCGCTTCGAAGGGTTGAATACTGTCGGTTTCGACCTCCCCGGCCGTGCTGCTGCGGATACATATGACGACCAAATGGTTGCCACCGGCCTCTCGGAACTGTCGGCACACCTGAGCTGCCCTAAGCGGCTCGGTGAAGTCCACGCAGCGGTTAGATCGGCCATGGCTGCGTATGACCTGGACCGTGATACCCAAATGTTTCTGGATTTTAGGAATTTTGCTTACGTGGTTCGGCAGACTGATACGCGGTTCGCTCAAGCGAACGTAGGCCAGGCTGCACTGGATCTGGCCATCGCGGTGGGGGCAAGCGCCAGCGCCATCTCCATCGCAGCCAACAGTGCAGGGGTGGGAGCGGGGCTCATCGTCGGCGCGGTTCTGGGTGTGACAGCGGCTACCGCTGCACAAGTTAGTGCCGCTTTACAGCTCGTTAGTGCTCAAGCGGCGGAAGAGAAGGCGCGTCAACAATCCGTGGGAGCCCTCACCTTGCGGACGCAATCGACGCTGGATCTTGCTTCGGCCGTGCGCGCGGCGTATGTGCAAGATCAAAAAGGTCTGCTGCCATGAAGACCCTGTTTCAGGAACGGGCACGGCGAAGCCGAGCAGGCGGCTTCTCGCTCGTGGAGATCGCCATCGCCCTGGTCATCCTCGGCATGCTCAGCCTTGCCTTTGTCGCTTATTGGCGCAGCGCTGCGCAGCACACGCGAACGCAGGCGGATCGGGACATTCTGATCGCTAGCCAAAAATCGCTGGTTGGGTTTGCACATGCCAACTATCGCCTGCCGTGTCCCGCCGTAGACCAGGCCGGGCTGGAAAACTGTGCAGGGGCTACCGAGACGGGTTGGCTCCCCTGGAAGACTCTGGGCATCGCCGATGCGCTGGCAAGCAACCTGAAATACGGCTTGCATCGGACACCCAACGCAGCGTTGCCGTTTCTCGACCAGGATCTGGGCGTCGCACGGGACCGCCTGGTGCCACCTTTTACCGTCGGCAGCCCGCCCATCCTGCCCGCAGCGCCGATCTTGGGAGGCTTGCTTGGCAACACCAATCTCATCGATCTTTGCTACGCGCTCAATCTTGCCTCGGGCACGCCTGCCGCTGCTTCACGGCTTGCGGTGCTGAGCGGACGGGGCGGAACCACCGCGCGGCGCGGCATGGCCTTCGTAGTGGTCGCGCCGGGCCTACTCGATGCAGACGGTGACGGCGACGTATTCGATGGCCGGAACGCAAGTGCGAGTTCAACCGATCCCACTTACGAGGCGGCCGAGCGCCCACAGGACGCCAGCTACGACGACCGAGTCGCCGCAATGGATGTCGACACCCTGTTTGCCGAGCTCGACTGCGGTGAGGGACTTGCGGCCATCAGCCACAGCCATGTCAATGCCGCAACGGCCGCTGCGTTCATGAAACAGGCCTTGATTGATTACAAGCGACAGCTTGAAATACTCGCGCTGGTGGCAGGCGGCGGGGTTGCTTCCGGCACTGCAGGAGTCGCTTCCGCTGCTGCTGGACTCTCCAGCGCCGTGGCGGATTCTGCCAACGCAGTGGCCTTCACCATCCTCACCTACGGTAGCGCCGGGGCCGTGATTGCTCCAGCAGTGGCCGCCATTGTTGCCAATACGGCGGCGGTGGCGCTTTCTGCGGTTGCGCTGGCCAAATCCGTCGCCTCGAAAGTGGAGGCCGACCAGCGTGTCACTGATGTGCAGCCTCTCGTTGACAACAGCGCCGCGCTCTGGACTTCGGTGGACGCCAACGCCCGGACAGCTGACCAGCTCGGATTCTGATGATGAGTACGCCCTCCGTTGCGAGTCTCCCATGCCCCATGCCATGAACCTCAAGCCTGACCATCCGCAATCCACTTGTGGTGCTGCCCGGACGCGAGCCACGCAGCGCGGCTTCTCGCTCATCGAGATGTCGGTCGTGCTGCTGGTTATCGGGCTGATCGTCGGCGCGGTGGCGGTTGGCCGTAACCTGCAGCGCAATGCTGCCTACCAGCGTGTTTCGAGCGACTTCGTGCAGGGCTGGCTGATTGCCTACGACAGCTATACCAACGGAACAGGAACCGTGCCGGGCGATGTCGTGGCCGCACCTACAGGACGCGTGAACGCCACCGGCGCAGCCGGCGAAGCGCTGTGCGGCGATGCGATGCTCAATGCTTTTCTCGCCGCCGGCATCGTGCTTCCTGAAGGTCGCGCGGCGGGTTCCAATGACCGGGCGGTATATCTCGACACCAACGGCATACCCCAAGAGGTGCAGGTGTGTTTTCAGAACGTCAACTGGGCAGAGTCCGGCGCGGCCGTGGGTGCCTATGTGACGCGTCCCAGAAACGTGATGATCTTGCGCAATCTGACGCCAGCGCTTGCCAACCTGCTCGACTCGCAGATCGATGGAATTCCGGATGCGCGCTTTGGACGCTTTCGCGAAGACAACCAGGCCAACGCGGTTGCCACTACCACCGGGCAAACCTTGAGCGTGGACGAGCGCATGGGGTTTGGGACCACTGTGGTCGCGGCAGATGGCGCACGCGACGAAGACCAGGTTGCGATTGTCACAGCCTGGATACTGATGAATCGCTGAGAGGTTACTTCTGAGATCAAAAATCGGGCGTTGACGTCAACGCTGCCCTTCAGCAGGGTATTGATCTAAACGATTCTGAGCTCGCCCCTGGAATCCGTACCCCATAGCTGATCTCATGAGGCGACTTGCCGTGGTTGACTGGCGAGGCATTTTTGCTCGAACGGCCTCGGGCTGACGTAAGCCAGCGGTGAGTGCAGTCGAGCGCGGTTGTACCAGAGCAGCCAGTCGATGATTTCATCTTGGCCTCGCGCCGCAGAAGGCGTCGAGACGGAAGTGCAGCGAGCCTTGCTGGAAGGCTTTGGGTGTACCGCTTGGCAAGGCTACTTGTTCGGTCGGCCCGCACTGGTCGACGCTATGCTGGCGCCTTTTTTGGCAAAGGTACGGCGAGAGCCAATCGTGCAAGCGTCA
>JBBSRE010000333.1:0-3603 GCA_038243365.1 Burkholderiales bacterium
ATGCTCTCGCAGGTTGCGCAGCACCCGTGACAAGGTTTCAGGCGCAATGCCGAGCTGCGCCGCAATCAGCCGCTTGCGATCGCGCAAAGTGACGCTCATTGTGCCGCTGCTGTCGCTCGTGGCATGGAGCAGCAGCCACTGTGCGCAGCGGGATTCCGCGTCTTGCGAAAGGCGGCTGACTGCCAGTTCGGTCTGCTGGCGATGGGCCGCAGCGATATCGCCCAGCAGGGTCTGCGCCGCAAGGGGCAACGCCTGCAAGGCGCTGTGAAACTCAGAAAGCGGCTGGCGCAGCAGCCGAACGTTGGTGTCTGCCACCATGTCAACTACGCACGGTCGGCCTAACATGGCCGGCCCTGCGTCCAGCCAGAAAGGTCCTTCCACGACCCCGAGCTGGTGGCGAATCTGATCGCCTTCGTGCACACACAGAAGCACACGCCCTTCCAGCAGATGGAGCACATCTTCTGGTGTCTCCTGCCGTTGGCGCAGCACAGTGCCGGGAGGCGCGGTGTGCAAGCACGTGCCTGGCTGAAAGATGTGGGTCGGGTGCATTGCCGCCACTGTGCCGCCTCTGGAGCCACGCTGGTTTGAGCAAAGTCAAAGCTTGTACTCGTAGCGCACACGGCTTCATGCGCAGCGCAGCAACATCCCCGGCGCGCTCACCGGTCAAGCGGAACGGCTAACCTGCGGGCGCCGCACGCACTGTCGTCGTTTCAGCCGGCAGAGCCGGAGCTTGCCAGCCGCCCCCCAGCGCCCGGTACAACGCCACTTCGTTTTGCTGGCGCGCCAGGCGAATCTGGGCGACGGCCTGCTGCGTGGCGAACAGGGCGCGTTGAGCGTCAAGTACGTCCAGATAGCTGGCAATGCCGTTTTTGTAGCGCAGATCGGCGAGGCGGAAACGGTCGGCTTCGGCTGCGGCCTGGGCTTCGGTCGCATCGAGCTGATCGATCAGGGTAATGCGGCCCGCCAAGGCATCCGCCACTTCACGGAACGCTGTCTGCACCGTTTTTTCATACTGCGCCACTGCGATCTTGCGCGCCACCTGCGTGGATTCGAGGTTGGCTTTGTTGCGCCCCGCATCAAAGATCGGCAGCAACGCCTGAGGCGCCAACGTCAGCCCGAACGAACCACTGCTGAACAGGCCGGAAAGGGCCGTGCTGGCGGTGCCGGCGCTAGCGGTCAGGGCGATGCGCGGGAAGAACGCGGCGCGTGCGGCGCCAATATTGGCGTTGGACGCCATCAGCTGGCGTTCGGCCTGGAGCACATCGGGCCTGCGGGTCAACACCTCGGACGGCAGCCCGCCTGGCAGCGGTGCGAAAACGCGTACCGGGACCTCGACCGAGGGCAACAGATCAGCAGGCACCTGAGCGCCAGCCAATAATGTGAGCCTGTTGATGTCCAGCGCCCGCAGGCGCCTTTGCTGGGCGAGGGTGGCGCGCGCGGCTGCAGTCAGAGACTCGGCCTGGCGCAGATCCAGGGCAGAACTGACACCCTGATCAAAGCGCAGCTTGGTCAGGCGCAGCGAATCATCCCGGGTCGCAAGCGTCTGTTGCGTAAGAGCCAGCAGGGCGTCGTTGGCCTGCAGGCTGAGCCAGCTGTTCGCGACAGCGGCAACCAGCGAGGTTTGTACCGCGTTGCGTCCTTCCTGGGTGGCTAAATACTGGTCCAGTGCGGCTTGCTGCAAGCTGGCAATCCGGCCAAAAAAGTCGATCTCCCAGGAAGTGATCGCCAAGCCCACGTTGTACACGGTGGAACTGCCATCATTGCCACCCACCGCTGGCTGCCGCGTTGCGCCGGCCCCCAGGTTGAGCGTGGGAGTGCGCTCGGCACGGCGAATCTGGTATTGCGCACGCGCTTGCTCGATGGCGAGTGTTGCCACGCGCAGATCGCGATTGTTGTCCAGCGCCAGGGCAATCAGTCGGCGCAGTCGGTCATCTCCGACAAATTCCTGCCACGTCACATCCGCTGGCGGCGCGCTCATGGCGGCGTCGCCAGCAATGCCGGCGCTGGCGGGCCACTGCGTCGCCACAGGCGACGCAGGACGCTCATAGGTGGGAATCATGGAGCAGCCGGCCAGCAGCGCGGCGAGCACGCTGGCACCGAGCGCCGCAACCCGGTTGGGAGCCGGTGCCATACGAGTGGACAGCACGCCTGAACCTGCGTGGTGAAGAAGCTTACGCATGGGAGTTTCCTTCGATGGCGGGCGCGTGACCGAACGGAGTCGGGTCAGAGCCAGGCGCCGCTGGTGGCTTTTTCCGGCCTTTGAACAAGCCGCGCACCAGCACAAAAAACACCGGCACAAAGAACACTGCAAGGACGGTGCCGGTAATCATGCCGCCAATCACGGCGGTACCAATCGCCCGCTGGCTGGCTGAACTGGCGCCCGATGCCAGCACCAACGGCAGCACGCCCAGCATGAACGCCATGGACGTCATGATGATCGGCCGGAACCGCAAGTGCGCTGCCGCCAGCGCCGATTCGATGACGCTCTTGCCTTCGGCCTGCAAGTCCTTGGCAAATTCAATAATCAGAATCGCGTTTTTCGACGTCAGCCCAATGATGGTAATCAACCCCACCTGGAAATACACGTCGTTGGCATAACCACGCAGCAGCGTGGCCAAGAACACGCCCAGCACGCCCAACGGCACCACCAGAATGACCGCCAGCGGAATCGACCAGCTCTCGTAAAGCGCGGCAAGGCACAGAAATACCGCCAGGATGGCGAAGCTGTAAAGAATGATGGACTGCGAGCCGGCCAGTTTTTCTTCACGTGACTGCCCAGTCCACTCGTAACCGAAGCCCTGCGGCAGTTTGGCGGCGAGTTTCTCCATCTCGTCCATAGCGTCGCCGGTGCTGTAGCCCGGCGCAGCGCTGCCGCTGATACGCGAGGCGGGGTAGCCGTTGTAGCGCACCGTCTGCATGGCGCCTTTTTTCCAGTGGGTGGTGGCGAATGCCGACAGCGGCACCGGCTTGCCTTGCGCGTTGGTGGCGTTGAGTTGCAGCAAGTCGTCCGGCTGCATGCGCGCCGGCGCGTCGGCCTGCACGATTACCCGTTGCAGCCGACCCTGGTTGGGAAAGTCGTTCACGTAGCGCGAACCCAAGGCGGTGGAAAGCACCGCGTTGATGGCGCTAAAGTCCACGCCCAGCGCACTGGCCTTGCCTCGATCAATATCAATTTGCAACTGCGGCGCGTCTTCCAGTCCTTCAGGTCGGACCTGCGCCAGCACCTTGCTCTTACTCGCCATACCCAGCAGCTGGTTACGAGCATCGAGCAAGGCTTGCGGGCCCGCGCCAGAGCGGTCCTGCAGCCGGAAAGAAAAGCCGCTGGCGTTTCCTAGCGAAGGAATAGGGGGCGGGCTGAGCGGAAAGATGAACGCGTCCCGAATGCCGGACAACGCACCGAAAGCACGCTTTGCGAGCGATGCGGCGTCCTGCCCTTCGCCGGTGCGCTCCGACCAGTCCTTGAGTGTGACGAACGCGAGCGCAGCGTTCTGTCCTTGCCCCGCAAAGCTGAATCCCAACACGCCCACCATGCTCTGCACTTCCGGCTGCTTGAGCACGTAGTCTTCCACCTGGCGAATCACCTCGCGAGTGCGCTCCAGTGTG
>JBBSRE010000334.1:0-3602 GCA_038243365.1 Burkholderiales bacterium
ATGAGGCGGTCATATCGGCCATTTTCGTAAAAACATGTTAGCGTACTTACGTGCATACATTTCGCAATGTGAATAGACATAGGGCCCCAATGGGCGCGTCAGATTTTTTATGAACCCGGCCCCACCGACTGCCAAGTGCCCTCCCGATTGCCATCACTGCGAGCTGCGTGTACGTCCTGCTTTCAAGCAAATGTTGCCCGATACGCTTGAAACGATTCAATCGGCGCGCCGCCGAGCGACCGGTCTGAGCGCTGGCAGCATGCTCATTTTTGAAGGCCAACGTAACTCCCAGCTGTTTACTTTGTACTCGGGCTGGGCGTTTCGGTTCAAAACACTTCCTGACGGACGGCGGCAAATTCTGAACTTTTTGTTGCCGGGTGACTTGGTCGGGCTTCAACACGAATTTGGAGGTGACGCCGACTACGGTGTCGAACTCCTCACCGACTGCGCCCTGTGCGTGTTTGACAACAAGATGTTGTTTTCGATGTACAGCGCAGATCCGCGGCTGGGTTATGACATCACCTGGCTGGCGGCCAACCAAGAAAGCCATGTGGACCAAAACCTGTTGACGGCGGGCCAGCGCACGGCGTTGGAACGTGTCGCGAGTCTGCTGGTGCAGCTGTATCGCCGCATGGAACACATCGGAGAAATGCAGGCCGGCAGCATTGTGTTTCCGCTGACCCAGCAACACATGGCGGATGCGTTGGGTTTGTCGTTGGTGCATACCAACAAGACACTCAAACGCTTGGGCCAGTTCAACCTGCACAAGATCAAAGAGGGTCGGCTGTACATCAAGGACGTGAGCGAGTTGGCCAAGGTGGCACAGTACTTCGAAAAGCCGCCGACAAAACTGCCTCTGCTTTAGCCAGACGCGCTGCAGCGCTGATCGCTGCCCGCGCGCACGCTGAAGCTGGTGCGCTGGTGGCCACGGCAAACCCAGTCGCCCAGTACCAAATGGCTACCCGCAGCTGGCCGTGCGCCGGCAAGCGCCCTGGCTAAGCGAGCTGATGCAATACTTCAGCCCATGAACCCTATCGACATCGTGATCATGGCGGCCGGCAAAGGCACGCGCATGAAAAGCCGCACTCCGAAAGTCCTGCAGCGCTTGGCGGGCCGCCCCTTGCTGCACCATGTACTGGACCAAGCCAACGCGCTGGACGCGCGCAGCGCCACCGTGGTTACGGGCCACGGCGCTATCGAAGTAGAAGCTGCTTGCGCAGATGCAGCAAGCGCTAGAGGCACATTTGATCTTAAATTTGCGCGCCAGGAGCCGCAGCTTGGCACTGGTCATGCGGTACAGCAAGCTGCGCCTTGCGTGCCTGATGACGGCACCGTGGTCGTGCTCTCGGGAGACGTGCCACTGACCCAAGCGCAGACGGTACGCGCATTGGTTGATGCGAGCACCTCCGGGGGCGCTCTGGCGCTGCTCACGGTGCGATTGCCCGATCCCCGTGGCTACGGCCGCATCGTGCGCAACGTTGCGGGCGAAGTGCAAGGCATCGTCGAAGAAAAGGACGCGACCGACGCCCAGCGCGCCATTGGCGAGGTCTACAGCGGCATTCTGGCGGTGCCAGCGCGCCTGCTCAAGCCGTGGCTTGCACGCCTGTCCAATGCCAATGCCCAAGGCGAGTACTACTTGACGGAAGTGGTAGCTATGGCCGTGGCGGACAGCGTGCCCGTGGCGACACACACCATTGACGATGCTGTACAGGTGGCCGGCGTCAACAGCCCTGCGCAGCTGGCCGAGCTGGAACGCGCCCACCAGAGCCGCGCCGCCGATGCGCTGATGGCAAGCGGCGTGCGCCTGGCGGATCCGGCGCGCTTCGATCTTCGCGACGACACCAAGACCGGCGCACGTGCAGAGCTGCTGTGCGCTCAGGATGTGGAGATTGATGTGGGCTGCATCTTCACCGGCCGTGTAGAGCTGGGCGAAGGTGCGCGCATCGGTGCATATTGCTGCATCGCAAATGCACGCATTGCCGCCGGCGCCGTGATCCACCCGTTCACTCACATTGACGGCGAAGCGGCGGGTGTGCAGGTGGGCGAGGGCGCGCTGGTCGGCCCGTTCGCGCGTCTGCGACCCGGTGCGCAGCTGGGGCGCGGCGTGCACATCGGAAATTTCGTCGAAGTGAAAAACAGCCAACTTGCCGACGGAGCCAAAGCCAACCACCTCGCCTATCTGGGGGACGCTACTGTGGGCGAACGTGTGAACTACGGTGCCGGCAGCATCACCGCCAACTACGACGGTGCCAACAAGCACCGCACCGTGATCGAAGCCGACGTGCATGTGGGCAGCAACTGCGTGCTGGTGGCGCCCGTGACGATCGGTGCGGGTGCCACGATAGGCGGCGGATCGACCATTTCCAAAATGGTGCCGGCAGGCGCACTCGCAGTAGCGCGTGGCCGCCAGACAAATATCGAAGCTTGGAAGCGCCCGGTGAAGCAGCCCAAAACGTGAACCTGCGGGAAGGCGGACGGTGACTGGGTGACCAGCCCGGGTGCGCCGGGCCCGTGGCGCGCTGTGCGCGCAGCTCCGGGCCGCCGAGTTCAGGTTCGGGTTCGGGTTCGGGTTCGGGTTCTGCGGAACTTTCTCACCCGCTGCATGCGTAGACGAAGATAATGTCGCGATCCAAACCTGGGAGCGCAAGCATGGCAGGTGACGCACTGCAATTTTTTGAAAGTCCACTGGCCTATGCAGGCAGCGGGGCCCTGCCTGAGTTTTCTGCCGATCTCGCCGAATGCGAGCGCTTGCGCGGTGCGCATCAGGATTTGTTGCGCGCCATCTCGCACGACCTGCGTGCGCCCCTGCGCCATGTAACCGCCTTTGCGCCTTTGCTGCGCGATCTGATCGATACGCCGGATCTGCCCACCGCGGAGCGCGCCGAGGCGCTGGATTTCCTCGGCACGATGGAGCAAGCCGGACAGCGCATGGGTTTGATGCTCGACGGCGTATTGGCGCTGTCGCGCGTGGCCGCTGCCCCAGTGCGGCTGGAGCCTGTGGATCTTGGCAAGCTTGTGCACCAAGTGGTAAGCCAGCTGACCCAACAGTGCCTTGCCGGCACGCCAGGTCGCAAGATCGACTGGCGAATCGACCCGCTGCCAACCGTTCAGGCAGATGCGGCTTTGCTTCGCCCGGCGTTGGTGGCGTTGGTCGGCAATGCCATCAAGTTCACTGAACGGGCTGAGCGAGTGTTCATCCGCGTATCCGGCGCAGAAGACTCCGGCGGGCGTTGCCGGCTGCGTGTGGAAGACAACGGCGTCGGATTTGACATGGCGCGCGCGCAGGGCTTGTTCGACCTGTTTCAACGGCTGCACCCCGAGCGCGAGTTCAAAGGTGTGGGCGCTGGTTTGGCGCTGGTGCGCGCAGTCGCCGAGCGGCATGGCGGTTCTGTCAACGCGCAAGCCACTCCCGGAATGGGCTGCTGTGTGGAGATGGTCTGGCCGGCATGAAATAGCGTCTGCCAGGAGCTATCGAATCGCTATTATTTGAATAGCTACTCGCGCATATCCAGAAAGCGTCGAAACCCTTTTCGGCTCTTTTTTTATGAGGCTAAACGTCTAAGGGCGCGCGTCTGGCATCGGCAGCGTCCACGTGCCCCCGG
>JBBSRE010000335.1:0-3599 GCA_038243365.1 Burkholderiales bacterium
GCGCGACTGCTGATCGGCGTGGGTCAAGGCGGAAACCTCACCACTGATGCCCACCTGGCCGCCATCGCCATAGAACACGGTGCCGTCCTGGGCAGCTTCGACCGCAAGTTTGAACGCTTCCCTGGCTTGCGCTTTGAGCTGATGCCGTCGCATGCGGTGCACCAAAGAACGGCCTGCCATGAACAACGTTATTCACGCCAGAAAACATTCCGATCTGTCGAGTGGCAAATCGGTAGCATACCCAGAAGAACACCGGAGACTTTCATTGCTACCGATCACACGCCGACGATCATTGGACAGGGTGCCATGAGTATCCGACAGCGGAACAGTCACCGCAGTACGAGTGTGAATGCACACAAACCCGTCGCCGGAAGGTCATGGTGGTACTGGCTTCGGGCCGCTGGCCTGCTGGCGGGGCTCGCCTTCATGGCATGGTTGTTGTGGCAACTACTTCGTAGTCCGGAAATTCTCAAAAATCACTTCAGCTTCTGGGGCGTGGCTGCTGCAGTGGTTATTGGTGTGCTCGGCAACCTCGTAGTCGGCGTGACATTCAGCGATATGGTCGCCAAGTCCGCACCCCTGATAGGCTTTCGGCGACGTATCTCCGCCTACTACTACTCGCAGATAGCAAAATACATCCCAGGCCAGATCGCCGCCCTGCTGATACAGCGATCGATCCTGGCCGGGCCGCGCGCTTCCGCAGCAACCATCATGTCAAACCTGGAATTGATGGCAATCAGCTGCTGGTTGTGCGGCGGGGCTGCGATCGCCTTGCTGGTCAGCACAACTACTATGTCAGGAGCTGCGGTAGCCGCCGTCGTCGCCGTGGCGATTGGCGCGGGTCTCATCATTACGAATTGGCAACCGCTGGTCCGGCGCGCAATGAGCTCTATCCCACGCTATCGCCACCTGGCCCAGGAATCCGTAAAAGCTAGCCCGTGTCGAATTCCATGGATACGAGCGACGTGGCTCAGCACAGGCATCCTGCTGCTGCCCGCACTCAGCAGTTATGTGCTACTCACGATAGGAATGAATATTGGCCACGCGATGGCCATTCCATTGACGGCCTCGCTTATGCTTGCATGGGTTGTTGGCGTTATCGCCTTCGTATTCCCGGCAGGTATCGGCGTCCGAGAGTTGATCTTTTTCGGAGTGGGCAATGCGCTCGCTTCGTCCCCCGACGCAGCACTGATGGCGGAAGTCGCCATTACCTCGCGATTGCTCCACGTGATCGTGGATATTGTCGGGGTAGCATTGTTCCTTGCAGTAGAACGGTTATTCTTACGTGCAAGAAACCCCGATCACTCCTGAGCGACACTCTTTTACCCACGGGACAACGCGCCCGACTCCCGCACGCCTGATGCGACAATGGGCACCCTGATGCTTCCATCAGCGGTGGGCTCACAATTCTGCGTTTCATTTTTCTGAACGTTTGAGCAACCACACGTAGCCGGGAAACATGGCGTACATCCAGCGGGCGAGCGCTCTGGACACACGAAGCTTGACGCGCCCGCCTAGCATGTACCCCACAGCATATTTATCAGGATGTGACAGAATTTCCGGCGTGTAATCGATTAGTTCGAAGCGCCGTACCAGGCGGCGCAGGCCTCCCAGACTCAAGTGTCGTTCGTAGTAGTACTTCCCCCTTCGGAGCAAGCGCAAATACACATGCGCGAGCCGTACGGGCATGACCGATAGAAAGGGAAGATGGTAGTGCTTCTCCATCACGCAGAAGCGGTTGGTGGCAGCGAAGTAACAGACGCCCCCGGGCACGAGCACGCGGTAAATTTCATCCATCATCCGCGCTGGATCGGGCACGTGTTCGTATACCTGCGAACAGATGACCACATCGAAACTTGCATCCGCAAAATCCAGATTCATCGCGTCACCCACGCGGAATGTGACATTGGGTGACGTACACCGCGTGCGCGCGAACTCGACCGCGGGAGCATCAATGTCAATGCCCATGACGCTTGCGACATAGGGAGCCATACATTCGTCGATGATCCCGGTCGAACACCCTACGTTGAGCATACGTGCCCCAAGCAGACGGTCACCCAATGCGTCACGCAGTACAGCAAGCATGGTTCCTGCCTTGCGCCGCCGTCCTTCCAACGAATGCATCTCCGCACTGACTTCGGAATAGCCGTACTGATAACCGCGAGTGCTCATGAGCTGCTCTTAGGATTGTTCACGTATGATCTCCACCTATACATACAGGTCGTTTCGCCTCACTCCGTGATTTAACGCTGAGATACGAACCAGTGCCATGTGCGTTGGAGTCCATCCAGCAATGGGGTGGTAGCTGACCAGCCATAGGCCTGCCGTACACAACTGGGATCCATCACAATGCGCGCAGCATCCACAGCACGGTTGACATCGTATCTGCGCTGTAACGGTTTGCCCGATACGGCTTCCATTGCATCGAACAGTTCGTCCAGACTGATGCCGATGCCGCTGGACGCATTGAAAGTAAGCACGCCCTTAGGCATTGGCGCATCCAGCATGGCTATACACAGGGCGATGAAGTCATCGATGTACAGATAATCGCGCACTGCGGATCCATCTCCCCACACGTTTAGCTCTCCGCCACGCACGATCCTTCCAAATGCGGCAGGTACGATACCGAATCCCTTACGCTCGGTTTGACCCGGACCATAAAGGTTGGATGGTCGCAGCAGGATGGCGTCGCCCCCGTACTGGCTGCTCCATGCACGTATAAAATGCTCCGCGGCAATTTTCCCGGCACCGTGGTACGAGCGCGGGTTCACAGCGGTGGTCTCGGACGCGCTTCCTTCCGTTCCGATTCCGTAAAGGCAGCCCCCAGAAGACAGGTAAAGAAGTTTGGCCCGCGGACAAGTTTGCATCGCCTCCAGTAGCGCCAGGGTGAGGCGCAAGTTGCCATCCAGCTCGGCCAGTGGTCGCCCGGCGGAACTTCCCGGAGTGGATGCAGTTGCCAGATGTACAACAACACGACTGCGTTTGACCAGCGCGGCAAGATGCTCGGTTTCACCTTGCTGGCAGACGACCTGTTTGACATTGTTCTCGTCAAGATCGATTGACTGGTGCGTGACGGCCACAACGCGTTCATCACGCCGTGCCAGCGCACGAACCAGTCGCCGACCCACAAAGCCGCTGGCACCGAGTACCAGTATCTGACTACTCACCCGTATCGTCCCCCAGCAGGTGTCGGTAGATCTGAGTGTAACGTTGCGCGCAGTCGTCCCACGTACCGATTTTTTCGAGTGCCCAGCTACGCGCCGTAGCGCCGAAGCGCGTGTTGGTGTCCACAACCTGAAGCTGGTCCAGCGCGTTGCGGTAGGTCTGCGGTGAATCGCACAGAATCCCCGTGCGCCCATCAGCGACGATGGTGGTATGCGCCGGCATGCGCGACGCAATAATGGGCAATCCGGCCGCCATGGCTTCCAACATGACTTGGGGGCGGCCCTCCGCGTGGCGACTCAACGTGATCAAACCACTCGCGCCGGGGAACCATTCCATGGCGAGCTGCTGCGGCGTCGCTGCGCCGTGATAGTGCACCCAGTCAGGTATGTGGATTTTTTCCTGCATCGGGCCAAATAGGTGCAGCTCGCGGCCGC
>JBBSRE010000336.1:0-3595 GCA_038243365.1 Burkholderiales bacterium
GATTTCTCTACCGTCACGCGCGACCAGTCGCTTGCGTCGCCCACGCAAGACGCGGCTGCCATTCGCCATGCCGCCGGCCTGTGCCTGAAGCGAGCGCCGCTCGATCAGCGGCTGCGGTTGCTCGGCGTTCGCGTGAGCACCCTCGTCCCGGCCGGCGAAGCAGCCCAGTTGGCGGCGGCAACCGCGCCTCCCGCGTCGCGCAGGACAAGCCCGCGCGCAGACCCTTTTACCGCTGCACTGTTTTGAGCGCTTGCGCAGGCTTGGGGTTGAAGTGCCTACTGCCGTGCGGTGCGCACGTTGGCTGGCGGCGCCTTCGGGTGGCTGGTGCGCCACGGGTTGATGTCCAGACCACCGCGCCGCGTATAGCGGGCATAGACCTCCAGCTTGACGGGGTGGCAGCGTGTCCACAGGTCCATGAAGATGCGTTCCACGCATTGCTCATGAAACTCGTTGTGGTTGCGAAAGCTCACCAGATACTGAAGCAAGGTTTCCTGGTCGATCTGCGGGCCGCTGTAGGCAATGCGCACGCTGCCCCAATCGGGCTGACCAGTGACAAGGCAATTGCTTTTGAGCAAGTTGCTGATGAGCACTTCCTGCACCGGCGCTTTATCCACCGCTGCCCGCAGCAATTCGGGCGCCGGGGTGTAGCGGCTGCACTCGATGTCGAGCCGGTCCAGGCTCAGGCCGTCGAGTTCTTCCACCGGCTGGCGGTCAAAAAGATCGGGTAGCACCAGTCGCACGCCCACGCTGCCGGTGCGCTCGCTGCCTTGCCAAGCGGCAGCCGACAGGTCTTTGCGCAGGCGTTCTGTCAGTGCCAGCTCCGTCGGCCAAGGCGTGTTGGCAAGGCTGCCCAAATACAGCTTGAGTGATTTGCTCTCGATGATGTTGGGCGATTCACAGGGCACGGTGAGGTGCGCTATCGCCACCTGGGGCTTGCCACGCGGGTTCAGCCAGGACAGCTCGAACGCGGTCCACAGATCGGCGCCAAAGAACAGGGTTTGCGCACCCACACCGATCTCGGCACGTTTGGCCGCACGTGGGATAGGAAACAGCAGGGCAGGGTCGTACTGCTCTGCCGTCAGCGTCGGCTTACCCAAAGGAGATTGCTCAGGAGTATTCATCGGTTTGCTATATATTTAATAGCTGTTAGCGCTTATCCAGTAAGCGTTAGCAGCCAAATTCATTCAAAATGACGCTCGCGCAACCATTTGGTGGCGATCCACTTTTCTCCGTGCAGCACTGGTGCGCCGCCGTGCAGGCTGTGTGATTCGGGGTGTGGCTGCTCGTAGCGGAAAAAAACAGCATTGCCCTGCTGAGGAGCCACGTCCAGACCGATCTGCGGGAAAACCGTCGCGCCGCCGGCTTGCGGCGTGTTGAGGTACATGATCAACGTGGCCAGGCGCTGGCCGCCGCGGCGCAGCATGGCGGGAGTGCCAGGCTCGGCAGGATCAAAATAGTCGTAGTGCGGCTTGTATTCGGCGCCGGGGCCGTAGCGCAGCACCTGCAGGCCTTCCCCGCGTTCCACCGGCCAACCGAGCAGGGCCGCAATGCGCGCTTCGATCTGCCCGATCAGCGTGCTCTCACCGCGTTCGAAGAACATGCCTTCGCTGGTGCGGTCCACGTTGATTTCTTCGCCGCCGGTCTGCGTTTCCACGGTCAAGGAGCGGGCCAGGCGGGGCCTCGCCGCCTCGATCAAGTCTTGGCACTCTGAAGATGTCAGGAGCTGCGAAAAAACAGCCAGTGGCGGGTGACGCTGTTGCACCAGCACACCCACCGAGTGGCCAGTGGCATCGAGAAACGGTAACCCTGAGGAAAAATCTGGCCCCGGCTGGGCGGCAGCTGAAGCGCTATCGTTGCCGGGCGGGTTGGATGCCGCATCCACCGAGACAGAATTCTGAACGCCAGAGCTGAGCTGCTTCAGCGCTGCTTCTGCAGCTGCTGCCTGCCAGCCGGCGTCGACCATGGAAGTCTTGAGCGCCGCGGGCGCCACGCCTGCCGCGGCCTGCTGGTGCATCCAGCGCAAGAGTTCTTCTGAGAGAGGCTGGTCCACCGGGGCTGCTGCGGTGTGCTGCTGAGGGCTCAATGCTGAATTTTGGCGAGCATCATCACTGGAATGTGATCGTGACATGGCGTCCTTTTTTAACGCAGGGGATTAGCGCGTGAATACGTTCTTAGTCCTTGCGACGTCGAAAGACCAGGCGCTCGGGTGAAGAGGCCGTGCGTGCAAACGCATAGCCGTCCACCCGGAAGTCCTGCAATTGTTCGAGCCGCTGCGCACGTTGCTCGATGGCGAACCGCGCCATGCGCCCGCGCGCGCGCTTGGCATGAAAGCCCATCACCTTCCAAGTGCCGCCGTGCCATTCCTGAAACACGCATTCCGCCACAGGCGCGCACAGCGCCTTGCGATCCACCGACTTGAAGTATTCCTGTGAAGCCAGGTTGACCACCAGCGGCTCGCCTTCTTGCGCCTGCAACTGCTTGTCCAGATGCCGTGCAATCCGGTCACCCCAGAAAGCGTACAGGTGGGCGCCTTGCGCAGTGGCCAGGCGGGTGCCCATCTCGAGTCGGTAGGGCTGCATGCGGTCAAGTGGCCGCAGCACGCCATAAAGACCACTGAGGATGGCGACGTGCTCCTGTGCCCACTGCAAGTCGTCGGCCGCCAGGCTGTGCGCATTCAGCCCTTCATAAACGTCGCCGTTAAAGGCAAGCAGCGCCTGGCGCGCGTGGGCCGCACTTGGCCGCGCACGGAAATCCGCGAAGCGCCCCACATTCAAGCTCGCCAGCGCATCGCTGATATGCATCAGCGATGCCAGTTCCTGAGGTGCAAAAGCGCGCATCGCGTCGACCAGCTCGCGCGTCTGCGCGGGGAATGCTGGGTTGGTATGCGGCAGATCGGCCGGCACCAGCGTCTCGTAATCGAGCGATTTGGCAGGGGACAGCAGGATCAGCACAGACGACTCCTTCGTGTCATTCAATTCAAAAGCGGACAGCCACAATGAAAAAGCGCCGCCTCGCCCTGCGAGTGCGGCGCATTCAGCCAGCGTGGATCAGCTGCGCGCGTCGTCGAAGGGCAGGTTCATGTCCTTCAGGTCACGCTTGGTTTCCACCAGCACCAACGGTTCGTCGGTAACGTCGACCACTGCGGGGCGTTCCCGCGGTACGCGAGGTGCCTGGGGCTCTTGCGCTACCGCCGTCTGAGCCGCCTGCACCTTCCCGGAGTCAGAGTTGACCCACTGCAAGCCGGAACTGGCTGCTACTTGGGCCATCTCATCCACTGGCAGCGTATACGCCTCTACCACGGGCATGGCAGGCGCCGGGGTTGGTGCTGGTGCTGGTGCTGGTGCCGATGTTCGAACTGGCGCAGATGCGGAATCCCTAGGAAGTGCAGCCGACACATCCGGTGCAGGCGCAGGACGCGCATCGCGTTCGCTCTGGGCAGCAGCCGCTTGTTGCGGACGGGCCGCGCGTGCCGGCGCCACATCTGCCGCAGCTGGAGTAACAACCGCAGGCGCAGGCGCAGGCGCAGGCGCAGGCGCAGGCGCAGGCTCGGGGTTGCGGTGTTCCACCACGGCGCTTTCCGTCACATCAGACAAGC
>JBBSRE010000337.1:0-3594 GCA_038243365.1 Burkholderiales bacterium
GCTGTTATCTTGGCCTACTGCGAGCGTCTGCCGGGCGGTGCCGGTTTTGTGACGCACTTCGAACGCTTGACCGAGCCGTTGAGCCAGGAAGCAGTCGTAGGCGCACGGCAGATCAACAGCGCGATGGAGCATGCCATCCGGCAATGTCCGCAGCAGTATTTGTGGGGCTATGCGCGCTACAAGCAGCCGCGCGCTGATCGAACCCGCTCGGGGCAAGTCAAAGGAAACGCATGAGTGATGGGAGTGACAAAAGAAACGGTATGGACATCGATGCACCGCAGGAGCCACGCGAGAGCGCGCGCCAGGCGCGCGAGCAGCAGCGCGACGAAAAAACCGAGCACGGGCCTGTGAGCGGCCGCCTGGGGGTGGCGAGCATGCGTGTGCTGGCGCGCCTGCCACTGCCGATGTTGCGCGCAGCCGGCTGGGTGATTGGGCAAGTGCTGTTTCTGCTGGCCGCGCCGCGACGCCGGGTTGCACTGCGCAACTTGGCGCTGTGTTTCCCACAGACGGGCGAGGCCGAGCGCAGGCGCTGGGCACGGCAGAGCTTTGTGGCGTTCTGCCAGTCGTGGCTAGACCGCAGTTGGCTGTGGTTTGCACCGCGCGAAACCGTGTTGGCGCGCGTGCGGCTGACGGGCGCGCTCGACGAGCTCGAAGGCGACATGCCCACCATCATCTTCGCGCCGCACTTCTACGGCATGGACGCGGGCGGCTCCGCCCTCACGCTGCACACGCAGCGCGCGTTCACCTCGATCTTCTCCACACATCCAGACCCAGCGGTAGACGCGTGGTTTTTTGAAGGCCGTCAACGCTTTGGCGATGTGCGAATGCTTAACCGCAAGGATGGCGTGAAGCCGATTTTGTCGAACCTGCGCAAAGGGGGTCTGCTGTACCTGCTGCCCGACATGGATTTCGGCCGCAACGACTCGCTCTTTGTGCCGTTTTTCGGCGTCACCGCTGCGACGGTGCCGTCGCTTCCACGCTTCGCCCGGCTGGGCCGCGCCAAGGTCATCGGCATGGTGACGCGACTGGTGCCCGGCGGCTATGTGGCCGAGATCAGCCCGGCCTGGCCCGGATACCCGACCGATGACGTGCAGGCGGACACCGCAGAGATGAATCGTCGGCTTGAGCAATGGATCACGCCTGAGCCTGGGCAGTATTACTGGGTGCATCGGCGGTTCAAGACGCGGCCTGAAGGTGAAAAGGGCCTGTACTGATTGGCATCAGAAATACTCACAGTTTGATAGCTACTAACGCTTATCCAGAAAGCGATAGACGTCGTTATGCCTTCAATTTTCTCGGCTGTATGGGCTCATTTGTGCCAGCACTGGTTTTCCGGTTTGACAAAGTGCTTGAGCTGAGGACAGGAGCCGGGTGATGCGCCCGGCGGCGCAGTCACTTTTGTTCGCTTCGCCGAAAAAAAGTAACCAAAAAAAGGGCGACCCCGCTGTCTGCGTCCCCGCGCTGTGCGCGGGGCAGCCTGCAGTGCTCAGTTCTGGCGGGGTCTCGCTGAACTCGCACCTTTGGTGCTCAGACAGACGCGAGCCCTTATCCGCCAGACCCTGCGCTCCTCGGCGCAGACACAGGGGTAGGGTCCGGACAGCCGGACAAGGAAACGGCCGAACAGCCAAACAGCCAAACAGCCAAACAGCCGAACAGCCGAACGCGCCTTTGCTGCGCTCGGCGACCCGACGAACTAAGCCCTTGCCCACTGATACGCGCATCCCCCAATCCGGACCGAGCGAAGCGATGGCCCGAGTGGATGCCCATAGCCCTTGTGGTCGTGCCTGCGACGGGGTGCTTGCGGGGTGGTGCGGGTGTGCCGCAGGACACACCCGCGCTTCGTTATCTGGCTCGCCGTGGTTGTTCGAACGCAGCGCTGCAGGCGCGCAGTGAGTTCCACGGCGCACCCCGCAAGTGCGCCGACGCAGGTTGCCCGCAGCGAAGCGCAGGGTCACGGACAGCAGGACCGCCTTCTCTTTGGTGACTTTCTCTTGGCAAGACAAGAGAAAGTTGCTGCGCCGCCGGGCACACATCCCGGTACCCGGCACCGGCAAAGGCATGCCGCCAAAAATGTGCGTGCGCTTTGAGTAAATTCTCCAGAATTCTGACGCCGATAAAAATCAAGAAAATAAGCCCGAAGCGTTTGTTGGAAAAGCGCTACTAGCTATTCTTTTGATTGCAAAAACTGCGCCAGCTCTGTGTTCACCAGCCCAGGCTGCTCGTGTACCAGCCAGTGCGACGCTCCGGGAATCTGGCGAATCTCCAGCTCGGGAATCCAGCCGGGAAGGCCATCCAGCAGTGCGGGCAGCAACGCGACGTCTGCCATGCCCCACAGCACCAGAGTCGGCACTTTCACGGTGCACATGCTGTCGGGAAGCTCGATGCCTGCCGAGCCCGGGTGGCCATCGCGCGGCGCGTGTAGCGGCGTGGCGCGGTAATAGTTGCAGGCGCCGCGCAGGCCCTGCTGCCACAAGTTGCGGTACTGGGCGCGCACTTCGGGCGTCAGCCAAGCGGGCGGTTGGCCGCTGTCGTCCTTGAAGAATTCAAACAAGCGGCGGAAATCACCTTCTGCCAAGAGCGCTTCGGCGTCGTCGCGGCAGAGAAAGTGCATGTACTGGCTGGAGGCCTGCTGCCCGGGGTTGTGCTGAAGCTCACGCAAAAAAGCACCGGGATGCGGCGAATTGATGATCAACAGCCGTCCCATGCGCTCGGGCCTTTGGTTGGCCAGATTCCAGGCCACCGCGCCGCCCCAGTCGTGCGCCACCAGGCAGTCCACCGCACCGCCGGGGGACAGGCATTCAATCAGGGCATCCACGTCCTTCACCAAGTGGCGCGGGCGATAGGCTCCGGCGTCGGGCGGACTGCTGGAGCTGCCGAAGCCCCGCAGAAAAGGCGCCACGCAGTAATAGCCGCCGTTGTCGGGCTGCGAGAAATGTTGGAGCTGGGCGTCCCAGATAAACGCGCCTTCAGGAAAGCCATGCAGAAACATCAGTACCGGGCGGCCGGGTTCGCCGCTGGTGCGACAGTCAAGCGTGATGCCGTGCGGCAAGGCGACACTACGAGACGTGATCATGAACGCTCCTGAAAAATGAGCTACTCGCGCTTACTGGTAAAGCGTTAGAGGCCTATTTGACATAAATATTTTCTGGCTCATTCCCCCGCTGCATCTGCCTGCTCGTCGTCCTGCGGGGGGTGCGCCCAGTGCCACAGCACCAATGCCGCTTCATCAACGCCCTGTTTTTTAAGCGCCGAGAACATCCTTACCTCGCCGCCGCCGGTTTGCAGTCGCGCAATCGACAGAGCTTTGGTCTGCTCTGCGCGGGTCAGTTTGTCGGCCTTGGTGAGGAGCACCAAAAACTTGAGGCCGGCCTCCACGCGCGGGCGCACCACCTCCAGCAAGGCTTCATCCAGCCCCGTCAAGCCAAGGCGTGGATCGCACAGAAGGACAATGCCGGTGAGGCTTTCGCGTTGCACCAGGTAGTTCACCATGACCTGCTGCCAGCGCATCTTGTCGGAGCGCGAGACCGCTGCGTAGCCATAGCCGGGCAGGTCGGCCAGCACCGTGTCGGGGATGCCTTGGCGGCCCAGCGTGAA
>JBBSRE010000338.1:0-3553 GCA_038243365.1 Burkholderiales bacterium
AGGAACGCTACCCTGGGGGGCATGCCAAAGCCCTGCACCACGCCCGCAGCCATCTTGGCAATCTCGGCCAGCAGCTCGGCGTCGGGTTCATCGTTGATGTAGGTGTCTGCGATGAACAGGGTGTGCCGATCGAGCATGAGCGCGTTGACGGTGGCCAGCGTGTGCATGCCCGGTTCCAGGCCGAAGATGTCGCGCACGTGCTGCAGATGGCCATCGAATTTGCCGACCAGACCGCACAGCATGGCATCCGCGTCGCCCAGGTGCACCATCAACGTGGCGATGAGCGTGTTGGAGCGGCGCACTGCCGCTTTGGACGCTTCAGGCGTGGCGCCGTGCCGGCCCATCAACTGGTGGTAGGTCTCCCAATAGGTGCGAAAGCGCGGGTCGTCTTCAGGGTTGCAGATGTCCACGTCGCGACCAGGCTGGATGCGCAGGTTGGCGCGCGCGATGCGTGCCTCGATCACGGCGGGTCGGCCAATCAGGATCGGCCGTGCCAACCCATCGTCCACAGCGAACTGCGCTGCACGCAGCACGCGCTCATCTTCTCCTTCCGCATACGCGACGCGCTGCATGCTGGCCCTGGCAGCATCAAACACGGGCTGCATGAACATGCTGGTCTGGTAGACAAAGCGTGTCAGGCTCTGCTTGTAGGCGGCCATGTCCTCGATGGGGCGCGTGGCCACGCCCGACTCCTGCGCGGCGCGCGCCACAGCAGGGGCGATGCGCAGAATCAAGCGCGCGTCAAAAGGGGTGGGAATCAGATAGTCAGGCCCAAAGCGAAGCTCCTGGCCGGCGTAGGCAACCGCCACTTCGTCGCTCATCTCTTCTTTGGCCAGGTCCGCGATTTCCCTCACACAGGCCAGCTTCATCTCCTGCGTGATGCGCGTGGCGCCGCAGTCGAGTGCGCCGCGAAAAATGTAGGGAAAACACAGGACGTTGTTGACCTGGTTTGGGTAGTCCGAGCGGCCAGTGGCGATGATGCAATCAGGCCTGACCGCTTTGGCAAGCTCAGGCCGAATCTCGGGTTCCGGGTTGGCCAACGCCAGGATCACCGGCTTGTCGGCCATGGTCTTGACCATGTCAGCGGTAAGCACGCCGGGGGCCGAGCAGCCCAGGAACACGTCGGCGCCGTTGACCACGTCGGCCAGGGTGCGTGCATCGGTGACTTGCGCAAATCGCGCCTTCGAATCGTCGTAGCCGCCGGGTCGGCCTTCAAAAATGACGCCCTTGGAGTCCACCACGAAAATGTTGGAGCGCGTGACGCCCAAGCCCACCATCACGTCCAGGCAAGCCAGCGCTGCAGCGCCCGCGCCAGACACCGCCAATTTGACCTTGGCTATGTCTTTTCCGACGAGCTCAAGCCCGTTGAGCAAAGCAGCCGACGAGATGATCGCGGTGCCGTGTTGGTCGTCGTGGAACACCGGGATGTTCATGCGCTTGGACAGCTCCTGCTCGATGTAGAAGCACTCGGGTGCCTTGATGTCCTCCAGGTTGATGCCGCCCAGCGTGGGCTCGAGCGCGGCGATGATTTCAATCAACTTGTCCGGATCGTTTTCGGCGAGCTCGATGTCGAACACGTCGACACCGGCAAACTTCTTGAACAGGCAGCCTTTGCCTTCCATCACCGGCTTGGACGCCAGCGGGCCTATGTTGCCCAGGCCCAGCACTGCGGTGCCGTTGGTGATTACGCCCACCAGGTTGCCGCGGGAGGTGTAGTCAAACGCTTTGGACGGGTCCGCCTGAATGTCCAGGCATGGGTACGCGACGCCCGGCGAATAGGCGAGTGACAGATCTCGCTGGTTCGACAGCGTTTTGGTGGGGGTGACGGAAATCTTCCCGCGCGTCGGGCTGCGGTGGTATTCGCGGGCTGCTTCGCGCAGTGTTTCTTCTGTGGGGGAGAGAGGTTCGGTCATGTCGTGTTCCAGTCAGGCCAGTCGAAATATGGCTGGTTGAGCTTAGCGGATGAGGGTGGGGGCTGGCCAGTGGCGGCCTTTGAAAAAAGAAAACCGCCCGGCGAAGCAACACTGCGCCGGGCGGTTTTTCTTGGAGCCATGGTTAGTGCGAGTCGGCTTGGCGCGCTGCGCGAACCGCAGCCGAGGTATCGCCTTTGGCACCGTTGAAAAACACGTTGAGGAGCACGGCGGTGAGCGAAGACAGCAAGATGCCCGATTCAATCAGCGGGTGAATCGCATGCGGCATCCACTGGCGAAAACTCGGAGCTATCAACGGGATCATGCCCACGCCAATGGAGACCGCCACGATCATGGCGTTGAAGCGGTTGTCGCGGAAATCCACGTTGCCCAGAATGCGTATGCCGGTGGCGGCCACCATACCGAACATTACCAATCCGGCCCCGCCCAGCACGACCGTGGGAAGTGACTCCACCAGCGCTGCCATCTTCGGCAGGATGCCCAGGATGATGAGGATCACGCCGCCGGCGACACAGACGAAACGGCTCTTGACGCCGGTCACCGCCACCAAGCCCACGTTTTGCGAAAAGCTGGTGTAAGGGAAGGTGTTGAAGATGCCGCCGATCAAAGTACCCAAGCCATCGGTGCGCAGCCCACGTGCCAGGTCCTTCTGGGTCACTTCGCGGTCGGTCATCTCACCCAGCGCGAGGAACATGCCGGTGGATTCGATCATCACGACGATCATGACCAGCGTCATGGTGATGATCAGCACCGGGTCGAACACTGGAGTGGCAATCTCAAATGGCAGCACGATGTCGATCCAGCCCGCCTTGGCCACCTTCTCGAAGTGCATCAGCCCCATCGCAGTGGCCACCACCGCGCCAATGGCGATGCCCAGCAGCACCGAGATGTTGGCGATGAAGCCTTTGCCAAAGCGTGCGATCAACAAAATGGAAGCCAAAACGACGCCCGAGATCCCGACGCCTGTGAGGTCGGCGTAGCGAGGGTTGGGCACGGTGGGCACTACGGCAAACCCTTTGGGAATCGGCGGGAGCGAGCTGCCCGGCGCGCCGGCGGCAGCTTGCGCGTCGGCCAGCCATTTGACGTGGTCTGGATTGATCATGCTCGGCGCTGTCGGCCCGACCGGGTTACCGAAGATCCAGTTGATACCGACGCGCATCAGGCTAATGCCGATGACCGCGATGATGGTGCCCGTCACCACGGGCGGGAAGAAACGCAACATGCGGCTGACTGCTGGGGCAATCGCGATGGAGATCACCCCGGCGCCGATGACGGAACCGAAGATCAATCCCGCCCCTTGGGTTCCGCCTGTTGTTTGCGCCATGGACACCATGGGCGCCACCGAGGCAAATGTCACCCCCATCATCACCGGCAGCCGGATGCCAAACCACTGCGTGGCGCCCAAGGCCTGAATCAGGGTCACCAGTCCACAGACGAACAGGTCGGCCGAGATCAGCTTGGTAACCTGGTCTGGAGAGAGATTGAGCGCTCGCCCGACGATCAGCGGCACCGCAATGGCGCCTGCATACATCACGAGCACGTGCTGCAGGCCGAGCGCAGTCAGGCGGCCTAGCGGCAGGTGTTCGTCGACTGGATGGACAGTGGTGGACATGGTGCGTTCC